>NZ_JACKZS010000480.1 GCF_014222285.1 Nostoc sp. UCD121 | reverse complement strand
ACGTTATGCCTAGCTCGACTAATCGCCACATAAAAACTTTCTTGCCCAATGGTGTAGTCTGCCGCAATCAAGGCTAGGTCAGTGGTTTTGCCTTGGCTGCTGTAGATTGTGCTGACAAGCGCGTAGTCTAAGTTTTGCGCCTGTTTTAGGTTAATAGTTTCAGTTCGATTGCTATCTAAATACTGAATTTGGGCGGAATCTCCCTCAATCGCCGTAACTACAAATTCTTGACCATTGCGCCTTTGTAATTGGCGGTCATTTTTCTTCCATTGCAAGCGATCGCTTACAGCAATCTCAATTTGCTCGCGTTGGTAAACAGCTTTGTCAAAATTGGCATCTACTTCTAACTGCTTTCCATCGTCTGCTTTCAAAATTAATCGGTCGGTGTTCTTGCCGACGACTTCATACAGCTTACCTTTCTCTAAACCCCGGCGTTTGTAGTTGCGCGTTGGCATCACCACATTACCTAGTTCAAAGTTATGGGTATAGCGTAGCTGCACTTTGGTCAGGTTTAGAGCTTGCAACTGGGTAATGTTTGCAGTTGCCCCTAAACTTCCTTCAATTTTTAGCTTGCCTCGGATTGCCTGAGTAAGTGCTAACTTCTCTACATTTGTGCCAGCCAGTACCAATGTTCGCGCTCGTTGCTCTTTCGTTAATCCTATATAGTCAGCAGCAATTATCTCTCTCGTAGTATCGGGTGATACCTCTTGAATACTGCCTATTGTCTCTAGTTGCTTAAATCCCGCTTCTACTCTCCCGTCTGCAATTAGGTCTACTGCTATCTTAAGATCCGGGTTCCTCTGCCTGTTTGATTGGGTTAAGTGCGCGGTCTTGATGCCAGCTTGTTGCAAGGATTTGAATGGGTTTCCAGCTTCTACTGCCGATAATTGCTTGGTATCGCCAACTAGTAATAATCTTGCTCCCTCAGTGGTCGCTCTTTCTAACAGGGCATGAGCATCTTTGGCACTAAGTAAACCTGCCTCATCCACAATCCAAATCTGATTTGATTCAATTAGGGGTGCTGGCTCAGACACTAATAAACTGGCTACAGT
>NZ_JACKZS010000479.1 GCF_014222285.1 Nostoc sp. UCD121 | reverse complement strand
TAAATTATATTTTCACTTACAAGCATTGTTAATTGATTCTTGATCTGGCTTAAATACGACTTTTTCAGCAAGCCCTACATAAATTCGTGACAAGTTGAGTGACGTACTGGTGAGGCTTAACGAAACTCAATTACGCTACAAACTTGTGGAATCTTGTAGTGAGAAATAGCAGCATTCTATTTTTTTTTTGTTGGCTTGGCATACTCCAAATTTCTCGTAAAAATAATGTAGCTACAAACCAAGGCTCAAGCAAGTAACGTCTCCAAAGTCTTTTCGGTTCAGATAACAAGCGATACAACCATTCCAAGCCAACCCTTCCCATCCAGCGAGGAGGAGTAGGCACTACTCCTGCTACATAGTCCATACAGGCTCCACTAGTCAAAATAGTGTTGGCATAAATATATTCCAGATTTTCCGAAATCCAATGCTCTTGGCGTGGCATACCCATCCCCACCATTAATACATGAGGTTTGTAAGCATTAATTGCAGCCAGAGTAGCGAGATTTTCTTCACTATCTTTATCCATATCAATATAACCATGAGCGCAAGCAATCTGTAAACCAGGAAATTTATCGCGCAAAATACTTGCTCCTTGTTCCGCCACTCCTGGCTTTGAACCTAAATAAAATACACGCCAGTCTTTATTAGCGGCTTCTGCCATCAGAGGCCATACCCAGTCAGCATAGGTTACTCTTTGTTCTCGTTTCATTGGAAAACCTAACAACTTTCCAATAAACAATAGAGGCATACCATCAATATGGATATATTCAGCCTTGGCATAAAACGCTTGCATTTTTGGATCGTTATGAAAGAGATAAAGACTATGCAAGTTGTGATTAGCAATAATCCATTTCTCGCTTTTCTCAATAGATTCTTCAATTAATAAATTTAACTCTGGGATAGAGAGTGCATCAAGTTTAACACCAAGAAATTTATAAGAAAATCTATTTTTCATGACTTAAAAGTTTTTATTTTTAGAATTTATGAGAGTTGGTTTCAGAAGAAAGGCGATTATTGAAAAATTAATTACTAGCAATCTTTAAATATTTCAAATC
>NZ_JACKZS010000478.1 GCF_014222285.1 Nostoc sp. UCD121 | reverse complement strand
TAGACCCCCAAGCGTCCTTGACAAAATTCATGGGGTTAGTGCCATCTCAGTTACAAAAAACCGTTGCTGATGCCATTATCGATGAGCAGCCCTTACCGATTCATGAGGGCATTCACGGCATGGACTTGGTTCCAGCAAGCCGAGTCCTAAGTGGAGCAGAAATGCAGTTAGTCAGTGCTGCGATGCGCGAGTTGCGCCTTAAGGAAGCCGTTGAATCTGTTCTAAATGAATACGACTTCATTCTTATAGATTGTCCCCCCAGCTTAGGATTGCTTTCCTATATCGCCTTAGTCGCGGCCACACACGTACTCGTTCCCGTTGAAACCCATATAAAAGCCTTCGAGGGAACCGACGAACTCTTACAAACTATCACCCACGTAAAAAATAAAGCCAACCGCAAAATCCAAATAGCAGGGTTTGTTCCCACTCGGTATGCTCAACAGAACTCAGCCGATAAACGCGCATTGGCTGCCATCCAAGAACAACTTTCAGCTTGGGGTCGTATTTTCCCACCCATCCCCAGAGCTACCGCTTTTGTCGATGCGTCAGAAGAACGTGCGCCTCTAGCAGTATTTGACCCGAAACATCCTGTAGTCAGTATCCTTGAAGAAATCGCTTTAGCTTTGGAGGCTTTATGATCCGACGCAAACAAACAGACAAACCCTTTGGGGGTCAAATTACAACTCCACCACCTGCACCTTGGTTATCCTCCCCAGATGGCGAGTTGCCAGCCGCTACTGAAACTACTATCAAACTCTCAGATATAGTTCTGCCTCAACACCAGCCCCGACGATACTTTGACCCACAAGCATTAAAAGAATTAGTCTCGTCAGTCAAACAGCATGGCATCCTCCAACCTCTGTTGGTGCGTCCAATTGGTGGAGGGAAATATGAATTAGTAGCAGGAGAGCGACGCTTAAGGGCAGGACTTGAAGCAGAACTTGAAGTTGCGCCTGTGGTTGTGCGTGAGCTATCTGATGACCAAGCGTTTCAGTTGGCTTTGATTGAAAACCTGCAACGAGAAGACCTTAACCCTGTTGAAGAAACTGAAGGGAT
>NZ_JACKZS010000477.1 GCF_014222285.1 Nostoc sp. UCD121 | reverse complement strand
ATACCAATTTAATATGAAGCTGCATAGAAAAGAGCTTCTAAAATAAAGTTATAAGAAGAGACAGATATTACCTGCTCAAGTGTAAGTTGGTCAAATATTTCTTGGATGCGATCGCGTAAAGTCTGTAAAGAAGAGAAAAGTTGATTTTTGAGTGGTTTCTTGAGGAGCTGCCAAAGCCTTTCAATGGGATTGAGTTCAGGGGCTGAAGGTGGTTGAAATAGAGGAATAATATTTTCTGGCCAACGGAGTTTTGAACTTGTATGAGCAGGTGCTTGGTCAACCTGTAAAATAGCGTAATCTCCACCTAATTGTTGAGATAGCCAGTCCAAAAACTGTTGAAAACACTCGCCATTCAATTTCGGATACTCATAATGTTATGATCTCCAGTCAATGGTTCAATTGCACCATAAATCCAAAAGTTTTCCCGTGGCCATTTCACCTCAACCGTGGGCTTGACTCCTGAAGCTGTAATCACTTTTCCTGTAAGAGTTTTCAGTCCTACCCTAGTTTCATCCTGGCACAGGTAGCGAACACACTTGCCGGGTGCTAGATGTTTTTCTAGACAATTAAGAATGATGCCGAGTTTTTTTTAAATTCAGATACCAATTTCTCGTCTTGGTTATGGCTTTGAGGGCGAGGCACTTTTAGTTTTGCCCCTAATCGATATCGAACCCAGGCATAAACCGTTGCATACTCTATATCTTGTCCATGTTCTTTTTTTAACCACTCAACTATTGCACCATAGCTACTAAAGCCTTTTCCTGTTTTTAACTCCTCCTCAAGTGCGGCGATCGCCGTATCATCGATTTTCCGTTTTGCTCCTGGTGCCTTTTTGATTGCTAATAAGCCTGATATCCCATCAGTTCTATACTTCTGCAACCATCTTGTGACTGTTGAAGTATCTTTTGCCAAGCGTTTTCCAATGTCTTGCTGCTCTTTAACCTGCCCGCTTTTTATCCACCACAGCATAATAAGTTTTTCTTTCTGATTCCCTAAGTTGGCTGTTTGTAGACGTTTTTTAAGTTCTTCTTCGCTCTCTGCGATTTCAATCTTAAAAGGGCGGCTCATTGTTCTTTTAATTTATCGAGTTTGTTTTCTCTATTATATGCAGCTTCATATAAAATTGGTAT
>NZ_JACKZS010000050.1 GCF_014222285.1 Nostoc sp. UCD121 | reverse complement strand
TGCCTTGCACTTTTGTTCGATTTATAGACTTCAATCACTATTTATACAAGGGTTTCAGTCTTAACCAGCAAGCCCTAGGTAGTCGTTTTCAAGGTAGGGGCAATTCATGAATTGCCCCTACCGCATGTAGTTTTGCGTAAGTCCTAAATAAAAATCTGACTTTTCACGTCATATAGAAAAGCTAACGCTAAACCTAAACCCTGAGCAAGCTTTCTTACTAGGGAATAGAAGCGAGGTTTTCTAGGTAAGAGTGAAAAGTCAGATATGGCAATGAGTGGAAAAAGAGATCGTGTCTGTCCTACCGCCAAGTAGAATCAATACTCAGTTCACTTGGAAGTAAGCTTAATAGATAAGCAAACGGATTAATAACGACCCCAGTTGCGATCGCGCTCATAGCGAAAGTTATTATCACGAATGTTACGAAGGTTATTGTCGCGGTCAAAGCGGTGATCGTTATTGCGGTCATAACGGCGATCATTATTGCGCTCAAAACGGCGATCATTATCGCGCTCAAAACGGCGATTATTATTGCGCTCATAACGGCGATTATTGTCGCGGTCATAACGGCGATTATTATCGCGGTCATAACGGCGATCATTATTGCGCTCATAACGGCGATCGTTGTCACGAATGTTGCGAAGGTCGTTCTGGCGGTCATAATCACCATTTCTGTAGTGACGACTATGACGTTCGTAGTTACCATCATCGTTGCGTTGATAGCCGTAGCTATCTAACTCAACAAGATAAGACGCTGCTGTATTAGCCTCAGCTTTTGGAGAAATAGCCAAAGCTGATGCAGATGCTATCAAGCCAGCCAGCAAAATAGAGGTAAAGCGGTTCATAATGTTAGTCAAAAATTATTGACATTAATTTATGCAAGTCTAGTCTGTTTAGGAAGAGCAGATTCCACAAGTCTTTAATCTATGCTACCAGTCTTGAATAAATCAGAAAGTTTTCTTGGGTGCGGTGATTGAGAAAACTTTTGTTGTCTGTGATACTTTTTGACCTTTCAAATCCCATGAAAAGTTAAAATTAAAATGAGTATTTGAACTGGATGAATCCATTTTTATCTCCGTCAACGAGAAAATTAGGGTTTCAGCCTACAAGTAGAACGCGATCGCACCCTTACCAAAACCTATCAGCTAGCTCATGCTCCAATCCACGAAAAAAAACGCACACCAATTATAATTAGTGTGCGTCTGCGGTTAAATTTTATTTAGAAATTCTCGAACTTAGCGATCGCATCCTTCATCTTATCCACCACCTCATCAACAGCGATAACTCCCAATTCTCCAGAGGCGCGGGTACGGATACTCAAGGTGTTGGTTTCCACTTCCTTCGCTCCAACCACAGCCATCACAGGTATTTTTTCTTTCTCTGCATTGCGAATTTGCTTACCCAAGCGATCGCCACTGGTATCAACTTCTGCACGGATGCCCAAGGCTCTCATCTTCGCTACCACATCTTTCGCAAAGTCTAGCTGTGTATCACCCACAGGTAGTAATCTAGCTTGCACTGGCGCTAACCACAAAGGGAAATCACCTGCATATTCTTCAATTAAGATCCCAATCAACCTTTCAAGTGAACCAAAAGGCGCACGGTGAATCATCACTGGACGTTTGCGAACCCCATCTTCAGCGACGTATTCCAACTCAAAGCGTTCAGGCAAATTGTAATCTACCTGCACAGTTCCTAATTGCCACTCCCGATCTAGGGCATCACTAAAGATAAAGTCAAGTTTGGGCCCATAAAAAGCCGCTTCTCCAATCCCTTCAAAGTGTTCCATCCCCAAAGTTTCAACTGCACGGCGAATCGCAGCTTCGGCTTTGTCCCAAACTTCATCAGAACCGATGTATTTATCACTAGCAGGATCGCGGAAACTGAGTCTAGCTTTAAAGTTCTTCAGTTGCAGCTTATTGAACACCGACAAAATCAAATCCACCACACTGAGGAATTCGCTATCTAGCTGTTCTGGAGTAACGAACAGGTGAGAATCATCCACAGTAAAACCGCGCACCCGCGTTAAACCGCCCAATTCGCCTGATTGTTCGTAGCGGTAAACAGTACCAAATTCCGCCAGGCGCATCGGTAGTTCCCGATAAGAGCGTAACTCACTCTTATATATTTGGATATGGAAGGGGCAGTTCATCGGCTTCATGACAAAGCCTTGTTCCTGTGCAGCAGCTTCTTGATCATCTGCCATTAAGGGGAACATATCTTCTTTATATTTCTGCCAATGTCCAGAGGTTTTAAATAAATCTACTCTGGCAATGTGAGGTGTTACTACAGATAAGTAACCCCGTTTTAATTGTTCTTGCTTGAGGAAGTCTTCTAAGGTACTCCGTAACAAAGTACCCTTTGGTGTCCACAAAGGTAAACCCGGCCCTACTAAATCAGAGAATATAAATAATCCCAGTTCTTTCCCAAGTTTCCGATGATCTCGCCGTAGTGCTTCTTCTTTGCGCCGCTTATATTCAGCGAGTTGTTCTGGACTTTCCCAAGCGGTGGCGTAGATGCGTTGTAATTGGGCTTTAGTTTCATCCCCACGCCAATAAGCGCCCGCAACACTTTCTAATTCAATTGCTTTCGGGTTTAATTCACTGATATTTTCCAGATGAGGCCCCGCGCACAAATCCCACCATTCATTCCCCAGGTGGTAAATTGTGATTGGTTCGTTTTTGATATCTGCCAGAATTTCTAGCTTGTAAGGTTCTTTAATTTCCTGAATCCGGCGTGCGGCTTCTTCGCGGCTGACTTCTTCTCGAATTACTGGCAATTTGCGATTGATAATCTTCGCCATCTCTTTCTTGATGGCTTTTAGATCATTTTCGCTAAATGGTTCTGGACTGTCGAAGTCATAGTAAAAACCGTTTTCTATCCAAGGGCCGATTGTAACTTGCGCCTTGGGAAACAGCTTTTGTACCGCCATTGCCATTACATGGGAAGCAGTGTGGCGAATCTTTTTTAAGTTCTCCGATTCGCTGGTACGTGGTAAATAGATTTTTTCAACTTGTTCTGACTGTTGTGATTGATTTGATGAATTTGGCGACATTGGCTGCTGAACCGTTGGCGAGGTGATTACAAAAGGTGATTTATCTGAATCTGTAGGCTTACTCAACTATAACGACTTTGGTTTTTGCCAGTTCAGCTTTATCTTCCAACTACCGAATTAATTTTTCGCCGGGGATAAAGATAAATTTTTGATCGGGTAGCTGAGTATTAAATTCAGGATTCCAGGCGTAGGCGTAGCCCGCACTTCGGCTGCGCTCAGTGACCATCGTAGACATCGCTAAATTATCTTATGAATTGCAACTCGGTGTCAGCTACCCCTCCGATTCGATATATATACAGCCTGTCTAAAGGAACTGTACAGACCCAGTAGCAAGACTATATAATAAAATCTGTGCTATTTGTTACATTTTTTTAGATTTCCCAAAATTATGAGATTATAATAAATAAAAAGAATATTAAGAAACGTAAATAACGTTAATATTAGTAAGAAAGTTGGAAAAATCCTTCTTATTTATGTCAGACTCAAATTTACCAGGGACTGAGTTGCTGAAAACGGTTTTAGAACCTCTGCTAGAAGATTTTCAGCATTGGTTTACGCGATCGCGCTATTTACTCGAAACTGAGCAGCTATCATTTATGAGTGACCAAGAACAATCTGATTTGCTCTTACGTGTTAAACAAGCGCAAGAAGAACTAAGTACGGCCAAAATGCTATTTGCTGCTACCGATAAACAAGTCGGAATTGATATGGCAACGTTAATGCCTTGGCATCAATTAGTAACAGAATGCTGGAATGTTGCGATGCGCTTTCGTCAAGAGCGTGAAGTCTAAATAGATGGGAGCATCTGTTAAATTTCTGCGGACTATTTAGCTAATGTCTAACGACAAGATGCTAAACCAGTCATCAAAGAGATAGTACAAAAAGCTTAACAATTTCTTAACATTATTTGGATTAACAAGATAATGTATCCTATGCTACCGTAAGTAAAATAACGGTTGACAAATAGCTTCATATAAATGTAATAGCACAAACAGTGCGTCAAATAGTCATCTTAACTGTACTGTGAGTCACAGTGTCGGCGAAACAAAGCGTTACAAACAAAATAAAGTTTTAAAAATTGCTGTTCTGGAGGAAAATCTAATGTTACACCTGCTTTACATTCTTGCTTTTACAATCCTTGCATTTATGGCTGTTGGCAACTTAATTCGTAACCTGATCATGTTCAGTTTTGATCGTGAGCGAACTTACCCAACGAATTCCTCACCAATGAATAATCAAGGTAAATACGGTTATTATTCATCAAAAAAACAGTTTGTACCCCATCCAGAGTTATTAGATAGCGCAGGTAACTTAATTAAAGAGCCGCTTTTGGTAATGCGTTCGATTAACGTTGAAGATGCGCGTCTACATCTAGATGCACTTTACGAAGCATCCCCAGGACGTAAGAGTGAAAATTCAGAAGAAGTATAAAATTTAGGACTTAGGAGTTTGGGTGTAAATTATGATTGTTTTACATCCTTAAACCCTTCTTAAAATATAAATTTATTACCATCCTTGAATGTGAAGCGCGATCGCATCAATCGCTTGCTAAGTTAACATTTTTTTGTCCACTTGGCAGATTTTTAACAATTTTTCGTTTACAATTCTGACTCCTGAATTCTGTCTCGATAAAAAAGGAGCCTGACTCAGACTCCCTTAATGTAAAAATTGCTAATAGAATTGTGACTACTTGATAGTCACCTTACCGCCAGCTTCTTCGATGCGCTTCTTAGCATCTTCAGCAGCATCCTTAGCAATGCCTTCCTTAACTGCCTTGGGAGCAGCTTCTACCAAGTCTTTTGCTTCTTTCAGACCCAAACCGGTCAATTCCCGGACAATCTTCAGCACAGCAATCTTCTTATCAGCTGGGACTGAATCGAGAATCACTTCAAACTCGGTTTGCTCAACAGCCTCTTCAGCCGGAGCCGCACCACCAGGGCCAGCCATCATCATCATACCGCCAACAGGTGCAGCAGCACTTACGCCAAAAGCTTCTTCAATTTGCTTGACTAGCTCAGAAGCTTCCAGCAAAGAAAGGGTTTTTAGTTGTTCTAAAATTTGATCGGTTGCAGCAGACATTGATATAACTCCTGTAATTTTGATTATTTATTTGTCAGGGGTCATTAGTCTTTAACTATAGACTTTTGACTCTCGACTGATGAACCACAAACTCTATTCAGCAGCAGGTTCAGTACTGCTATTATCTTCAGTAGCGGTTTCAGCGCTGCTATCTTGTACAGCAGCAGTTTCGGTGCTACCACCACTTTGTTCTTGGTCGGCCACAGCCTTCAAAGCACGAGCCAGTGAACCAGGAACTTCGTTGATACCCACAGCAATCTTGGTAGCCAAGGCGTTGATAGCCCCAGCAATTTGCGCGATGAGTTGTTCCTTAGATGGCAAGTCTCCCAGTACCTTGACATCAGGTTCTTTGAGTAGGCGACCTTCCAGGACACCACCACGAAGTTCTGTTTTCTTGGTAACTTTTTGGAATTCTTGGTATGCCTTAATTGCCGATGAAAAATCATCTTTTACTAGCAAAAAGGCGGAAGAACCATTGAGCAATTCCGATAAAGGCTGCCATTTCTCATCACCTTCAATGGCAATGCCCATCAGGGTATTCTTCGTCACCTTACAAACAGTGCCACTAGGACGTAGCCGCCGCCGTAAGTCTGTGATTTCCGAAACTGTTAGCCCCTGATAGTCAATTACCAGTGCCAGAGTTGACTCACTCAAAGTTTCTTTGAGGTCAGCTACTATTTCTTTTTTATTTTCTAGTGTTCTACCCATTCCAATCTCACCTCCTTAAAATAATCTGGGAAGTGCCCTACTTGTACGTTTCTTTTAAACCTGAACCGAAACAACAAACCCCGGCTAATTTAGCCGGGGTTGAGTATTAAGACTCGTGATGCCATAGTTATCACGCCTTTAGGGGTGGTAATTTTGACAATTAGAGTTTTAACCTCGGCAGGGTATTTAAGCTATTAGCACCTGCTGTCTCCGGCTTTGCCTATTCGATTTTGTGATTAGTCATTTGTCCTTTGTCTTTTGCCTTTACAAATGACTAATGACTAAAAATTAACCTACTTCGCTCAGTTTTAAATCTCGTAGGGCGGTGACATCAATTTTAATCGATGGCCCCATTGTGGCTGACACATAAAATGTGCGCCAATAACGACCTTTAGCTCCTGAAGGACGGTTACGGTCAATCGTCTCCTGCAATGCCTTCAGGTTTACTAACAAATCTTCAGGCGAGAAGGTTGTCTTACCAAACATAACATGAACAATACCAGTTCTGTCAGCTCGGAATTCTAATTTACCAGCTTTGAATTCTGCGATCGCACTTGCTATATCAAATGTTACGGTTCCACCTTTGGGCGATGGCATCAAACCACGGGGGCCTAGCAACTTACCTAACTTTGCCACCTGTGGCATCACATCTGGTGTGGCAATCAGCTTGTCAAAATCCATTCTACCTTTCTGGATTTCGTCAATTAGTTCTTCTGACCCGACTATATCAGCCCCAGCGTTGCTGGCTTCGTTTACCTTTTCGCCTCTGGCTATCACTGCCACCCGAACAATTTGTCCTGTACCTTTAGGCAGTGCTACCGTTGTCCGCAACTGTTGGTCTGTATATTTGGGGTCAATTCCCAACCGGATATGCGCTTCGGCTGCTTCAACAAATTTAGCTGTTGCTGTGTCTTTGAGAAGGGCTAAAGCTTCTAAAGGATGATAATCCTTATCTTCTACTTTTGCTTGCAGCGTCTGCAAACGACGCGATATTTTTGCCATTTTTTTCTCCTGGGGTAATTCCGAAGCCTCGCCTCTCCCCCGATAATTTTTTTATGAGTCCTTTGTCATCTGTCTTTTGTCCTTTGTCATTTCCTATTTTTTTACTAATGACCAATGACCAATGACCAATGACTAATCTTTGACTGTTATACCCATATTCTTAGCCGTTCCTGCCACAATCTTCATTGCCGCGTCGATGTCGTTGGCATTGAGGTCGGGGAGTTTTGTTTGGGCTATTTCTTGCAATTGGGCTGTAGTAATTGACCCAACCTTCTTTTTGTTGGGTTCATTCGAGCCTTTTTCAACTTTCGCCGCCTTCCGAATCAGCACTGATGCTGGTGGCGTTTTGAGTACAAATGTAAAACTCCGGTCTTCAAAAACCGAAATTTCTACAGGTATCACCATTCCAGCTTGGTCTGCTGTTTTGGCGTTGTACTCCTTGCAGAACATCATGATGTTAACACCATGTTGACCCAAGGCGGGCCCAACTGGTGGTGCTGGGTTGGCTTTTCCAGCATTCAGGGCCAGTTTAATGACCGCCACTACTTTCTTCGCCATTTGTATTTAACTCTGTTTCTCTACCTGATTAAATTCCAATTCTACTGGTGTATCCCTGCCGAAAATTGAGAGCAAGGCTTTAAGTTTACTCCGTTCTGGAGATACTTCAATTACCTCGCCTTCAAAGTCTTTAAATGGACCAGAAAGCACCATTATCTTATCACCAGTAGCCATGTCAATTTTGACAACAGCTTCTTGTTCGCTGGTTTGTTTGAATATGCGTTCAACTTCCGAAGAACTCAGTGGTATGGGGTGGACATGACCGCGACCCTTGCTGCTACCACGTTTTTGTTCTGAACCAACAAAGTTAATTACATGAGAGGTGTTTCGTACCACCTGCCAGGTATCATCATCCATCATCATCCGCACCAGCACATAGCCAGGAAAAACTTTTTCTTCTGTATGCTGGCGACTGCCATCTTTGCGGATTTTCACCGCTGGCGTTTGCGGAATTTCTACCTGGATAATTTTGTCAGCTACATCAAAAGTTTGAATGCGTTGCTCCAAGTTAGTCTTTACACGCTTTTCACAGCCTGAAGCTACTTGTACAGCATACCAGCGTGCTTCTTTTGACGCTGCTTCTGCTGTTTCTCCTGTTTCCTCCGACTGCAACGTGGAGTTGCGAGGTTCGTCTGTTGCAAAAGTCATCAGAACACCTGTTTTGCTGCCCAACCAAACAATCCATCGACCAAGTATATCAAAGATGCGGAGAGTGCCACCATTAACAACACAGCAGCGGATTCGCTCACTATCTGCTTCCGACTGGGCCAAACTACTTTGTCAAGTTCTTCTTTGGTTCCCTGTATGAAGTTGCCTAAGCTAAACCCATTTGTGTTTTCTGGCAATTCTGCTTCACTTTTTTTGGCCACGACCCTTTATCCCCCGGTTTCTTACTCAATTTTGGATTTTGGATTTTGGATTTTAGATTTACCCTATGCTTTAAGGCAAAGGTACTTAACTTCAGATTCTGGGTTGTGCTTTTATTTTGATTTTTTGTCAATCCCTTCGGGTTCAGCAGTCACTCATGGGTGAAAACCCCTTAGCGAAGCGTTTCGTAGAGAAGACCGGGCTGCTTCACCAAAATCTAAAATTTAAAATCTAAAATTTGTTCTTCCAGTTTTGCAGTTTCGACTCTATTTTACTTAATTGAAAGCAAAACAACTGCAAACACAATAAGTTTACCCGAAATTATTATCACTAACTGCTAATATAGCGGCTGCGTAATTATTTCGGGCTTTATTTTTTGCTCTTGAGCGCGCCCTGGAGGACTTGAACCCCCGACATCAGGTTTTGGAGACCTGCGTT
This sequence comes from Nostoc sp. UCD121, assembly GCF_014222285.1. Classification (GTDB taxonomy): domain Bacteria; phylum Cyanobacteriota; class Cyanobacteriia; order Cyanobacteriales; family Nostocaceae; genus Nostoc. Next base: position 31,545 of record NZ_JACKZS010000050.1, on the reverse strand, counting down.
CTACCAACTGAACTAAGAGCGCACAAGCTGTTTTGTATTCACTTATTGCGCTGAACTAAATTTTAGCTTAACGCAACACGCGATTTCTATCATACTTCAATTTCGTTGAGAAAACAAGTTAGCGGCAGATGCCGCTTGAGATTTCTCCCATAATGAAAGAAACACGAATCACAGAGGGCGGTCAAACCGTTGCTTAATCCGGGTTGCCTTACCTACGCGATCGCGGAGATAATACAGTTTAGCACGGCGGACTTTACCGCGACGTAATACCTTGATGCTGTCAATCCGGGGAGAATGCAACAGAAATACGCGCTCAACGCCTACACCTTGAAAAACCTTACGGACTGTAATAGTTTCATTGATGCCACCATTGCGTTTGGCAATCACTACTCCTTCGTAGGGTTGTACCCGGTATTTTTCGCCTTCTTTAATTTTCACTCCTACTTTTACGGTGTCGCCCACAAAAATGTCGGGCAAATTTGATTTTAGCTGTTCCGCTTCAATGGAGCGGATAATCTCTTGAGCGCTCATAGTCTTTCTGTCTGTCTGCTTAAAAAAAACCCACGATCATCAATCATAAATCGATAATCCTATTTCAGTCTACTTCTACTTATTGGAGATTGATAATTTTACTGAGATAAGACTCGGTAGATCGAAGCTATATTGCAAAATGCTGTACCACAGGTGTAAATCTATGAAATTTAGCATCGTCATCAGTACTTATAATCGCTTGAACTTGCTGCAAAGAGCAATTGAGTCGGCTCGGAACCAAACCATTGAGTGTGAGGTGGTTGTTGCCGATGACTGTTCTTCTGATGATACCCAAACATATCTCAAAAGCTTAGGGGACAAGGTTGTTTACCATCGAAATGAAGTGAACCTTGGTCATGCAGCAACGGTAAATGCTGGAGTTGCCAAAGCTAGCGGCGACTGGATTAAGTTTTTAGATGATGACGACTATTTAGCTTCCAACTGCATAGAAGAGATGGCTAAGGCGATCGCACTTAATCCCGATGCTGTAATCTGTTCTTGTGTCGCGGCTCAGGTAGATGGGAATGAAGTTGAACTCAGTCGCACCCCGCAAGTTGGCCCTGGTTTAGCTTTTTATATCCCCCAAGCCGATATTCATTACGGTATGCTCTTAGAGCTTGTACCCTTTGGCACACCTGTACAAGTTGCTTGCCGACGTGATGCTTTCCTGCAAACTGGTGGTTGGGACTCCACACTTGATGCTAACTGTGATGATATCGATTCGTGGATTAGGATTGCCCAATTTGGTGATGCTATTTTCTTTAACCAGTGTCTTGCGTACCGAACTATTTGGCCCGGTGCTTATAATCAAAAGTTTTCTTTGTCTCGGCGGTTGGCGACAAATATTTTGATGAAAGAAAAAATTTATGCCTTGGTACATGAGCAACATCGCTCAAAAATTCCCGGCTTTCAAGATATAAAAAATTACCTGAAACTCCATTGGATTTTAGTATCACTGAAGCAAAAAAATCTCAAGAGCTTTTTTTCAATGATAGATCCATCTATACTTTCTCCTAAGTCTTGGAAGTTTTTGCTCACTGCTGCCTCATCACGTCGCTCTCAGGGAAACAATTCTGAAGTTCGTAAACTCGTATTGATTGAGTCGTAAGGGACTCAAAAAAATAAATTATTCAAAATTACTTGTAAATTTGTAGGGGTACAAAGCCTTGTGCCCCTACCATAGTATATGTTTTTAACTTGAAGTCCCTAGTTATGGTGTCCAGTAAAAGTGTATTCCCGCCATACTATGCTAAATCTGAGTGCTAGACAAAAACATTACCACCAACTACTAGATTTGTCGCGGTGAAATTATCTAAAGTTGCGAAGGTGTAAAAAGAATAATAACCAAGGACTTGAACTTGTGTAGAAGTACCCGATTGCACAAATTGTAGATTGCCATCTAAGATGGGGTTGCTACTACTGTAGCCCCGACTCTTAAACAGGTCAGTGAAGACTAACTTATCCTGGCTCGGATCAAAGTCAGTAATTATATCATCGGAATCGCTCAAGGTTTGGTAGATGAACTGGTCATAACCGCTCCCGCCAGTCAAGGTATCGCTACCTGAACCACCAATAAGAATATCATTGCCAACACCACCGAGAAGGCTATCATTCCCAGCACCACCGAAAAGGCTATCATCCCCAGCACCACCGAAAAGGCTATCATTACCTAGACTACCAAGCAGGGTGTCGTTACCTTCACCACCTCGTAGTAGGTCGTTGCCACTCTTGCCATCAATGCGGTCATTTCCCCCTTGACCATTAATAACATCAGTTGAGTTGTCAAACCCATTGACATTGTTGTTTAGGTCATTAAAAAAGGTGACTGTATTTTTGTTGAAGATGGTGCTTTGAGTAGAGTTGGCATTAGATACATCAAAACTGTCACGAATTTTGGTTTGCCCATCAAACAGGATATTGCCCAAAGTTGATAGGTTGTCTAGGTTTTCTAAGGCAAAGTTTTGCAGAATAATTTTGTCATCAGCCACCCCTTCAAAAGTAACTTCCAGATTATTACCATTCTGGGTAAGTAGCATATTTCGAGCAGTCAATCCAGCCCCTTGAAATTTCAGAGTATCCAATTGGCCAATGATTGCTGCTGAAAGATTTGAGCCTTTACCTAAGCCACCGAAATCGGTAATGGTATCAACACCGTCACCTAAGTTGTAAACAAATTTATCCTTGCCACCGCCACCAGTGAGGATATCATTGCCTTGATTACCTGCAATAATGTCGTTCCCAGCTTTAGCATAAATTATGTCAGCGTAGTTGTTGCCCACTAGATTATCAGCGCCACTAGTTCCAATCAAACCGTTGAACTCTAATGCACCAATATCAACTTTACCCTCAGATATTCTGTCAAATCCGATGCCGCGCTGGTCAGTTATAATACCTGCTGGAATCAGAGCATTTTTACCAGCGTTAATGGCGGGACTATCTTCCAATAAGGCATGAGTAAGGGTTGTACCACCGTTATTTTGCAATGGGCTAAGTTTGGGGTTAATGGGGTTGGTGCTAGTGCCGACGATGGTGCTAGTAGTAAAGCCTTTACTACCTGTGTTGTCGCCAATCAGGTTGTTGCCGATGTCGGTGAAGTTACCAGAAACGTCGGGCTTGAGAATAGAGGTTTCAGAATAGTCATATAGATTGTTGTTGAAGTTGCCTGCAATGATGGTGTTGCCAACGACAAGCGTGCCATCTGAGTGATTAAAAATGCCTCCACCATCAGCATTACGAACATAAAAGTCTTCTGCGCTGTTATTGGTAACGGTGCTGTTGCTGAGGGTGAAAGTGCCTGAGTTATAAATGCCGCCGCCGTTGATGTACGCGCGATTACTAGAGATAGTGCTATTGCTCAGGTTAAAGATACCAGAGTTGTAGATGCCGCCACCGCTTTCCGCTCCACTGCCAGAAACAGTGCTACTGGTCAGGTTAACCGTGCCAGAGTTATAGATACCGCCGCCGTAGGACGGGTAAGGGTCAGGCCCACCGCGATTAAGACCACTGGCATAAGCTTGATTACCAGAGATAGTGCTTCCCGTTATGCGGAGAGTACCTATGTTGAATATGCCACCACCGAAGGCAGAGGAGTAACTAATAGATGCATTATTAGCAGAGACAATGCTGTTAGTGAGGCTGAGGTTGCCTTTGTTAAAGATGCCTCCACCGAAGGATGACCCACTGTTATTAGAGACAGTGCTGTTAGTGAGGCTGAGAGTGCCTTTGTTAAAGATGCCGCCTACCACCCCTCCATTATCAGAGACAGTGCTTCCTGTCAAGTTAAGGCTAGTATTGTTATTAAGCAAAATACCGCCAAAGGTATCATTAGCATTAGCAATCTTCAAGCCATCAATGTTGGCATCTGTCCCGGTTCCTGATATCTCAAACACGCCAGAGGCATTATTTCCACTTACGGTAAGCTTTGTTGCCCCAGTACCCAAAAGGGTAATATCATCGGTAATTGTTAGTTTGCCGGTAGTGAGGGTGATGATATCTGGAGTGGCATCACCAAAAACTCCTGCAAAGGTAATAATATCTGCCCCAGCAGTAGCATTAGCATTGAGGATAGCTTGCCGCAACGATCCATCTCCAGAATCGTTGGTATTAGTGACGACTAAATCATTGGCTGCGATCGCTACTGTGGCAGTATAATTCACATTATCGATTTGGTAAGCCGAATCTGCTGCCAAGCTGAGAGTCAGATTTTCTGCCGCTTCTGCCTGAATATCGTTGACAGGTGTCAAAGTGATATCTACATAGCTTTGCCCATTAGCAATCACGATACTGTTGCCGTTGACAGGTTTGCCACTGACGCTTAGGTTGTAGTCTGCAATACTCGCATTGCCATTAGCAGAGAAGTTGACTGTTAATGCCCCACTGCTGTTGCTGCGGCTAATGCGGTAAGTACCACTATTCCCACTGTTTTCATCGGCAATGTTATCAGTGGCGATGATGCTGATGGTGGGGACGAGGGGATTGGGATTATCAGGTGGCGTAATAATTATACTAGGCTGGACTTCATAAGCACCAATATCAACGGCAACATCGGATAGCCTGTCGAATCCTGCGCTTCTTTGATCGGTAGTTACATCAGGAGGAACTAGAGAATTATTGCCAGCATTAAGAGCAGGGCTATCTGCAAGTAAGGCGTGAGTAAAAGTTGCACCACCGTTATTTTGCAGCGAACCGAGCTTTGGGTCAATGGGGGTGGCGGTTGTGCCAACGAGAGTGCTGGTGGTAAAGCCAATACTACCAGTAGCATCGCCAATCAAATTATTGCCAAAGTCAGTAACGCTACCGGATACGTCAGGTTGTATATCATCGGCAGGGGACTTGTCAAAGTTGCCTGCAATGATGGTGTTACTAACTTTTATGGGGCTACCATAGCTGGCAACACCCCCACCATTACCAACACCATTGCTATCTGAGTCAGCTGTGTTGTTAGTAACTGTGGTGTTAATCAGAGTGAGATTGCCGCTATTTGTGTAGCTGCCGCCATTAAATATACCACCGCCTTCGTCATTGGCTGCATTGCCTGAGATGGTGCTGTTAGTTAGAGTAGCTGAACCACCAAAATAAGTACCATCATCTGCGTTAACGACACCACCGCCGTTATAGTTTGCCTTATTGCCAGAGACAGTACTTGCCGTTAGGTTGAGAGTACCGCCTTGATTGTAGATACCGCCACCATAGTTTGCCGTATTGCCAGAGACAGTACTTGCTATGAGGTTGAGAGTACCGACGTTTGCATTGGAACCGTTATTATAAATGCCACCGCCTAAATCACCCGTATTGCCAAAGACACGACTTCCTATCAGGCTGAGGATGCCACCGTTATAGATTCCACCTTTGGTATTACCAGAAACACTGCTTTCCGTCAGACTGAGGATGCCGTTATTAGAGATGCCGCTTTCCTGTGTATTGCCAGAAACACTGCTTCTTGTCAGGCTGAGGATGGAATTTGAATTGACTTGAATACCGCCGCTAGCGATCGCCAAACCATCAATACTAACACCTGTCGCTGTTCCCGATATCTCGAAGACTCTGGAGGTATTATTCCCACTCACAGTAAGTTTGGATGCGCCAGTTCCCAGGATAGTAACATCATCGGTAATGGTCAGTTTTCCAGAGGTGAGGGTTATTACATCTGGGGTAGCATCAGTAAAAATTTTCCCAAAAGCGATCGCATCATCCCCAGCAGTAGCATTGGCTAGGTTAATTGCCTCCCGCAGGGTGGTAATACCGTTGTTAGCATCACCATCATCTGTGTCCCCGGTATTATTCACCGTAAATGTTGCTAGTACTCCTGCATAAGCTTGACGCGTCGTTTCTGCAAACGCTAGAGTCACTTTCATTTGGGCAGTGCGTACTTCCAGTTCCCAGTTTCCGCCTAATGCTGTACTGCCTATCAGCTGACGGGAAGCGGCAATATTCGCTCCTGTAAGTTGGTGCAGTTGGGCAATAAATTCTGTCCCCATATCACCCTCAGCTACGTTGCAACCATAAATGAGTAAGTTGGCTACAGATGTTGTAGCGGATGTCACAAATGGTTTATCTGTTTTGGACGAGGCGGAAAATATCTTCTGCCATTGTTGCAGTTGCTGGCTATGGTATTTGAGGGTATCGAGTCCCAAGTGAGTGTTACCCAGTTGCAAGCTACCGGGGACACCGTGGCAAACAATATGAATGTTGTAAAGATTCTGGTTAGCACGAGTTGCCAAAACCTCCGTAATTTGCTCAACACCGTTCTGTGTTGGCTCGATTACGAACACATCAGTGTTGGGAATAACACCTTTGACTAAACTCTGATAGTCTTCCACAGCCATGTCGATAAAGACCAGGTTGCGTGTGTAATGTGTGGGAATTAAGGAATTTACTTGGAAGTCTGGAGTACGTAGCGTTGCCATTTTTTTACTTCAAGCTAAGGTTTAAGGTTTTGAGGTCAGCTCAGACTAACTAAAGCCTTGTCATTACGATTTTTCACACAATTAATAACAGTAATAGGGAATTATTTTTACTATTAATTTCTTATCGTCACGCAAGTTGCTGCTTTTGTAAAGCGATGCAAGTATATATTTTTACTAAGTTACCAAGCTAGAAAACATCTAAACCAAACTAAACATAACTCTTGTCGGGTGGGCAACATTAGCACCCTAATGATGGAAGTTCAAGTTTAATGTGGGATAGCTTACTATTTGTGCTGAGTCCCTTCAAAACATAGTATGTATAGCTGTCGTCGCTATCGGCGGAATCGAAAATAAAACTATAGGGACTGAAATAGCAGGTTCAGTCTTCAGAATTTTGAAGTTTTACCCAGATTTATCAAGCCATTCCTGAATAAGTCTTTAAGCTAAGTAACTCTTAGAAGCGCTCTTAGTCAGTAGCAAGTGGTCAATTTTATGCACTACTAATTACTCTTGAGTCGTCGCTGAAGGCATCAATAATTATGTTGATTTACTCCCAGTTACTTGTCTTGATTTTATACATATCTCACAGTTTATGCGAATTATACATATTTTGAATCACGTTCAAGAAATAGGTAACGGTATTGTGAATGTGGCAGTGGATCTAGCTTGTTTACAGGCCAAATCTGGTTATGAGGTAGCAGTTATTTCTGCTGGTGGTGAATATGAGAAATTACTAAATATTAATGGTGTCAAACACTACCAACTAGACCAAACTAGAAAACCGATCAGTATTCTCAAAGCGGCTGTGCGTTACCGGGCGATCTCAGCAGAATTTCAGCCGGATATCGTTCATGCTCACATGATGACGGGTGTAATTCTAGCACGTATTTTTCAAGGAAATAAATATACTTTAGTCTCCACAGTCCACAACGAATTTCAGCGTTCCAGTCTGCTGATGGGTTTAGCTGACAGAGTAATTGCTGTCAGCAAGGCGGTGCGGGATTCTATGGCAAAACGCGGTATCCCAGAAAACAAGTTGCGCGTAGTATGCAATGGAACTTTGGGCAGCCCCCGCACCCGGCAAATACAAGATTATCAACCATTAGGGTTACAACGTCCAGCGATCGCTACTGTAGCGGGAATGTATCAACGCAAAGGTATCGCTGAGTTAATCGCTGCCTTTGAACAAATTGCCCCAGATTTTCCCCAAGCACACCTTTATTTGGTAGGAAATGGCCCTGATAAACACCTATTTGAGGCACAAGCACAAGCAACTTCTGTAAAAGAACGGATTCATTTTGAAGGCTTCCAGCCGCAACCTCAACGCTACCTGATATCTTGTGACATATTTGTGTTGGCTTCTCATCGCGATCCTTGCCCTCTAGTACTTTCGGAAGCTAGGGAAGCTGGAACTGCGATCGTTGGTACTGAAGTAGATGGGATTCCTGAAGCTTTGGATAATGGGCAAGCAGGTCTTTTAGTGCCAGCAAAAGATAGTAATGCTTTGGCTGGGGTTTTAGTGCAATTACTGAGTAATACCGATATGTTGCATGAATGGAAAAATCGGGCAAATCAAAACCTACAGTGGTTAAGTGTTGCCCGCGTTCATCAGGAAACATTGGCAGTCTATCGTGAGTTAATTACAGGTTAAAGGGAATTGGGAATGGGGAATTGATTATTCCTCTTGTTCCCTCATACCCAGTCCCCAGTCACTGAGGATGATAGAAAAAAAGCGTTAATAGTGTTGCGATCGCTTTAATTTTAAAGCTACACCTAAAGCACCAAGGGCTAATACACCCAAAACATTAGTTGATTCAGGAACGGCGGTGTAATAAGATGCGACTCTAATAGGCCCATCTTTATCTGTTTGCTCTGCTGGTATTGGTGGAATGATTCCAGCACCGGGTGCTAGATTTGGTAGGGTAGCGAAGGGATTGTAAAACAGGCTTCCGTTTCGGATTACGCCACCCCTAAAAGTGATAGTGCTGCCACTGATGGTAATGTCTGTAAAAATATCCTTTAGATCGGGGTTATTAGACAAACCAATCTTTCCATCTCCATTTACATCTCCCCACTCTACAGGCTCATTATCAAATGCTGGAGTCGAATCGGGATTAGTATAGGACAGCGTTTTTAAATCAAAGACTAAGCTTTCGATATCGTATCCGGTGTTATTTAGAAAGTTATTAGCTACATCTGGCACACCATATTCTATTACTTGTCCTGGTTGAAAATCTGTAAGGATTCTTGGCTTTTTCGTGTTGAATATATCTTTATTCACTTCCGTCACAATAGGTTCTACCAAGATAACGGCTCTCGCTGGTGTCAAAGACAAAAAACTAATTCCTGCTGCTCCTAGAAGAGACAAGGCTATTTTGGTTACGGTTGTAGTCATATTTCTGTCCTCTTCATATTGATTGAGAGAATGCTATATTGCGTGAGTTAAATCAAACAGCAAAACCTCACTTTTGAACTGCTATCTATTTGCTAGATAAATAGCGGTTAATGTGTGCCTGCTCAGTGAGTTTACATATACTCGTATGTTGATTTATAAAGCAATTCTTGTAATGCTTTATCACAATAACTAGTAATTTCACGCAATCTTTATCAAAAATCTAAATTAGAACTTATTGATTGACAAATTAGACAATGTGTGAAATTTAAATACAAAAATCTCTGCAACACAATAAATAGTAGTGGCATACATCTGTATGCCACTACCGAAATATTTAGTTTTATGTAACTTATATGCTCATTAGCTTATAAGTTTTTTGGTAAACCCATGCAACCTGCTTAACACTGGCTTCGCCCAATTTCCACCCATCAAATCGTGTAACAGAGTATAAAAGCAGGGAATGATAAACAGTGTCAGCACTGTTGCCAAAGATAAACCCGAAAACACTACTACACCTAATGGTTGGAGAAATTCTGAACCTTCCCCAATTCCTAATGCTAGGGGAAACATACCTAAAACAGTGGTAATAGTTGTCATTAATATCGGTCTTAGGCGTTGAGGTGCAGCTTTCAAAATGGCAGTTTTCCGGTCAACTTTTTCCCGTTCTAGAATTTGATTGGCCAATTCCACCATAATGATGGCGTTATTGACCACAATACCCACCAGCAAAACTGCACCGACAATCACTGTCGCCCCAATTGCAGTTTTGGTAATGTAAAGCCCGAAAATTCCCCCAGCTAATGCCAAGGGAATTGTAAACATAATTACTAGCGGGTCAATAAGGGAATTGTATTGCACCGCCATCACTACAAAGACTAGAAAGGCAGCTAATCCACCTAAAAGTTGCAATGAACTTTGTAGCTGCTGATTAGATTCAGAGGCTGCACTGGGTAAGATGGTAATTCCTTCAGGTAAATCTATACTATTTAGTACCGTACTCACCTGTTCTAGGGCACTACTAAGGCTAGCTCCCTCAGTTAAGTTGCCAGCAATTAATAAAACCTGACGCTGATTAATTCGTTGAACTTCTCCAGGCGCTTGAGCTTCGGCAATTTTGGCAACATCGCTCAAGCGGACTTGGCGATTGTTATCCACAAATAAAGGCAACCTTTCTAATTGAGAAGGTAATTGCACTGATGCTTCATTCAACTTTACTCGGACATCAACTAAACGGTTGCCGCGTTGTAACTGAGTTGGTATGCTGCCTTCGATCGCAGTTTGAATTGTCTGCCCTATTTGTGTAGCAGTTAGCCCTAAAGCTGAAACCCTTTCCCAGTCAGGAAGAATCTGAATTTCTGGTTGGCGATCGTCTGCATCGGGACGAAATCTCGCTAAGGTAGCTTGTTCTTCTAAAGCTGCTAGTACTTGACGACCAGCTTCTTCTAAATTATCTACGTTATTTCCCTGAATTATCACGTCAACATCAGCATTACGGACAGGAGAATTGCTGAGAATCAAACCCCGCACTTGACCGGGGGTAAGGCGCAGGCGAATTCCTGCTAAATTTAGCTTGTTTAACTCTTGGGTAACTCGTTCTACATAAGCTTGCACATTAGTACCCGTTTTCAGGGTAATATTACTGGAAGCTCGTAGGGCATTAGCATTAGTAGTGTTGCCAAAGAGAGAGCCACCAATTGTAGAAAAAACATATTCCGTTTCTGGCTGCTTGCGGATAATCTCATCTACCGCAACCATTACTTTTTGGTTGGTTTCTAAAGGTGTACCGGGAGGAAACTGAGCATTTAAGTTAGCTTGTCCGGTGTTGATGCGGGGGAGAATTTCTTGGGGAATTTGGGGAGCCATCCACAAACTACCGCCGCCGAAAAGGATAATAACGATCGCTACTGTAACCAACCGCCAGCGTAATATTCCAGTTAAAAAACTGCTATATACCCTCGTAGAAGCATCGAAACGGTTATTAAACTCCCGCAACAGCCAAAAATTGCTCAACCCGCTAGAAAACTTCCATGCCAACATCCGAGAGGCGAACATCGGTACAACGGTTACGGCAATTAAAATTGAAGCCGCTACGGAAAAAGTGATGGTAAGAATTAACTCATTGAATAGTAGTGCAATAAAACCACCAATGAGCAAAAATGGCAAAACCGCCACCAAGTTCGTACTAGTGGAAGCAACCAAAGCTGATTCTACTTCTTGGCTACTTTTTTCTGCTTGAGAAATTAGTTGCTGGGAATTCAAGCGGCTTTTATTATCCTTACCGGGAGTCATCCCAGCACCCTCGGCAATATTCTCCAACATCACGATGGAGTTATCGACCACAATACCTACACCCAGCGCTAGACCACCCAAACTAAAAACGTTGAGAGATAAACCAAATAGCCCCATTAAGATGATGGCAGCTAGACTTGCTAGGGGTATGGCGAGGACGATGATGAAAGTTTGCCGCAGAGAACCAAGAAATAACAGAACTGCGATCGCTGCTAGTGCAGTACCAATCAATCCAGAACTGGTAACATTGGAGATGGAGTTGCGAATAAACCGTGACTCATCCAAGGTTGGTGTCAGAACCGTCCCTTCAGGAATTAGACCGGACTTCCGAAGTTCTTCCAAGCGTTTTTTCACACCCTCGACAACGTTGATGGTATTAGCATCTGGCTGCTTTTGGATACTGACTTTTACAGCTTGTTGTCCGTTGAGTAAGACGTACACCCTCTGCTGTTCTGAGCCATCAATCACTTCGGCAAAGTCGCGCAAATAGACGCGGCGCTTGGGAGTAGTGGAAGCGGGGAGAGATGAGAAAGTGGAGGAAGTAGAAGAAGTGGAAGAAGTTGGGGAAGAGACTTCAAAAGAAAGATTGCTGATTTCATTGGCATTTTGGAACCGCCCGACGGTACGGGTTAATGGTTCAGCATTCTGCCCTAAAATCCGACCGCCAGAGATATCTAGGTTGCGATCTCTGAGTTCATCTAGGATATCGGTCAAACCTACACCCAAAGCTTGCAACCGATCTAAATCTATATTGACCCTAACTTCTTCTAGAACTCCGCCCGATATGTCTACCCCTGCAACTCCAGGAACAACACTCAGTTCGCGGGCTAATTCTTCTTCAGCAAAAACGCGCAAATCCACGCCTTCGAGGGAGGGTGAAGTTAATGCTAATTCGTAAACGGGTAACTGGGAAGGATCGACTTTAAATAATCGTGGTTCTTCGATGGTTTCAGGTAATGTGCTTCTAGCTCTGTTAAAGGCAGCCGTAGCATCGTTTAAAGCTTGGTCAATATTGCCACCTGGCTGAAAATACAGATCCAAATTTATCTGTCCCTCACGAGTTTGGGAAAAAATTTGAATCACGCCTTCGGTAGCACTAAAGGCTTCTTCTAGTGGTCTTGTGACTTCATCAACTGCTACCTCTGGGGATATTCCAGGCGCTTGTATTCGCACACCAATCCGAGGATAGGTAATTGATGGTAGTAAATCTACTGGTAACTTGGCGACAAAAAAGACACCCATTACTATTACTGCCAGCGTTAGCATCAGTGTGCCGATGTGTTGGCGGATTGATATGGCACTGATACTAAATCCGCCACCGTTTTTTACTTGCTGCATGACTGTGGTCTGACTCCAATTACAAATACAAAATAAAAACTCAAAACGTCATTTTTAATTTTGAATTTTTAATTTTGAATTCCCCGTAGGGGCTGCCTCTGCTGTTTCAGAAATAATCGATAAACGTACAGCGTCTCCATCTTTTAAGGGTTGACCACTGCGAACAACATAGCGTTCTCCCGATCGCAAGCCAGATAAAATTTCCACTTTGCCATCGGCTCTTTTTCCTAATGTCACAGCACGCGCTGCCACTTTCGTGCCGTCTGTTTCTCTCACCACAAATAGCGTCCCAGCAGGGTTTTCTGCCCCGGCGGTATTAGCTGCATTGGACTGGGGAGACTTACCTGTAGTCTTGGAGTTGTTTCTCCTTGCTTGTTTTTGAATAGCTGTTTGCGGTACGACTACACGCTGTTGAGTCTGGTTTTCAAAGTTGACTCGTGCCAGCAGCCCACTGCCAATCTTGCCTTGAGCGTTGGGAATCACTACCTCTACAGGTATTAAGCGAGCCGTAGCATCGGCAGCTGGAGAAATCCGCGTAACTCTCCCAATTAATGTTTCCTTGGGAAAGGCATCTAAGCGCACTTGTACAGACTGTCCAACCTGAATTTGTGCCAGTTCTAATTCAGAAACTTGCACAACGACTTTGACACGGTTAAAATCGCCAATTTTTACGACTTCATTACCTGCTTGCAGAAGATTGCCTGGTTCTGTCACTTTTTCTGTAACTATGCCGGTGATGGGAGATGTCAGCCGAGCGTAAGACCTGCGTTCTTTCGTTTGGGCAACCAATGCTTGCTGGGCCAAAACTCTACCTTCGGCGGCGGCGACGGCTTGCTGTTCTGTACGGACTTGCTCTTGGGCTGCCCGCAGTGCCTGTGCTGCTGTTTTGGCCTGGGTGCGTGCTTGTTGGGCAGTTTGTTCAGCGATCGCTCCGGCTTTAAACAACCTCTGTTGCCGTTCTGAATCTGCCTGAGCTTGCACTACTTCTAACCGTGCCCTTTCAACATCAGCACGGGCATTGCTTACCTGATTGTTTGCCCTGGCTACTTCTGATTTCAGGGCTGCTAATTCTGCTTCTGCTTGCTTTAATTCAGTCGAAAGTATGGCATCATCTAACTGCCCAACGTTTTGCCCAAGTTTAACTCTATCGCCCACATCAAGGTTCAAGGCTAACAAGCGACCTTCTACCTGCGATCGCAGTGATACGATGCGGAAGGGTGTTGTATTACCTGTGTATTCTAGTTGTTTTTGCAGTAACTCAGTTCGAGCGATCGCCACATCTACAGGTGTTACCCGACTTCGTTCCTTATTACCAGGACTCTGAGATTGTGCATCTGCTGATTCTTTGGGCAACGAACCGCAACTCGCCGTCAGCAATCCTATAGCTACAAAACAGGAAATTAATAAACTTCTTGCAGAAATGGAGGAAAAAAAGGAATTTTCGCCTTTAGCTTTGCCACCTGTTGCACAAGTACTGTTTGCAAGAAGTCTACTTTTGAAATCTGCGGTCGCCACCTCACTTTTCACAACTGAATCTAACTGGATAATTATTAGTTGGTTAGCGACTACGGGATCTTTCATTTTCACCTGTTTGTGCGGCTTATTTTTTTCCAAAATCATCTGTTTTTCTCCTATTGGGGAGCTTTTGGGGTTAAACAGCCGTGTTTTACCAAGTAATTTTGAGAGATATTATTAACAAAAAACGGCGAGAATGAAGAATAAGCTGTATGACAGTAATTTTTGATTCAAAAACTACTGTTTTCCCACAAAAGTCCAAAACTTCTCACCGTTCTACTTCTTACGCAGAGGTAGATAATCTTCTTGCAGTTAACAAATTATAAACTTTAGTATAAATATTTGTCATTTTTCTGGAATCTACCCAGAGGAGAAACCTGGCTTTTTCCAAAGATATGAAGCTTTTTTGCTGAATATCATAATTTGGGCAGTATTACAATAATTACCCTTTTTTTTACCTACTCTATTTATTCTACTATAACTAGCAGGTATTACAGGTATTTACTATTTTATTAAGAATATTAAAGATTTATTGCTTAATTGTGTCTATAATGTAGTGGAAAACACTATTTCTTCTTAACCCCCTTGCGTAATATGGCAAGAAATAGGGCGACAAGTACCACAGCAACAACAGGTAAGAATGAACTTTTTTACCAGAAATATATTTGTATTAGGTGAGGAAGGTAAGGCGTGACATCTCTGTTTAAAACTGCACAAACCACTGATGAATCCCAGATTTCCGAATTTTTCCAGGAATCAACAGGTAAATGGCGATCGCAACGGCGCTACTACACCCTACCGAAGGGAGAAACTAAAGAGATTGAGAGTATAGTTACGATCAATTTTTTAGAGCAGGGCTGTGATGAATTGCAAAACCTAGCTCAGATGCACGATTTGCCTGATACAAAGAGTTTAATCTGTGGTGCAGCAGTTGTCTGGGAAAGTACGGATGTGCTAAATGCCAAGAAAGAATCGCAAGGTTCGACAATATTTGGAGTGATGGGAAGTACTTTGTATCGCGATCGCGGTTTTGCCATATCCAAACCAGTCACCGCCCAGTATTATTTCTCCAACCCGAAAACAATGTGTTTGCGAACTGAATACAACGGTTCAGTGTTTGAAGAAGAGTTAAAGCTAATTGGCAGTAAATACCGCACCAGACAGACTATTATCTCTCGTGCTGGTGAACAGTTGATGATTGGTCAATATTTAGAAAATAGAATAGAGAGTTAGTTTATCGGGTGCGGCTGGCTATAGCCTCACCCCTTTTGGAAATACCTAGCACCTAGCTATCAACTTGCAATATAACTTTTTATAACAGTTTTTCAAACTTTCCCCCAGAAAGTTAGTCGCTATGTAAGAATGGGAAGTGAAATGAGAATTAATTCGGCGACAGTGTTTGATTTTAGTATTGACAGGCTTTTCCCTTTTGGTATTACAGACTTCTCTCCGAAATCTAAATCTCTACAAACTTATGATTTTGGAGACATTTGATGTCAATTTACGTTGGTAACCTCTCCTATGAAGTTACACAAGATGCGCTGAGTACTGTTTTTGCAGAATATGGTTCTGTAAAGCGCGTTCAGCTACCTACTGACCGTGAAACAGGCCGTTTACGCGGTTTTGCTTTCGTGGAAATGAGTTCAGAAGACGAAGAAACCAAAGCCATTGAATCCCTTGATGGTGCTGAATGGATGGGTCGTGACCTTAAAGTGAATAAGGCTAAGCCCAGAGAAGACAGAGGTGGCGGTGGTTCTTTCGGTGGTAATCGTGGCGGTGGTGGCGGTGGCTACAACCGTGGTGGTGGCGGTGGTCGCTACTAAAGATTAGGCGAAAATTATTTAGTTTAATCTAGAAAAGGCTCAGGCAGAAATGCTTGAGCCTTTTTTATTCCAGTTCAGTTAGCCATAAAAACCCCACGATCCACCGCACAAATTTCCATCAATGCCAACAATTGAGTCACTGCTGCAATCGCAACTTCAGCACTCTTACTCTGTCGTCCAACTAAATAATGCACATCCGTAACCGTTGTGGCCGACATAAACCCTTCAACTTGTCCCGATTCAACCGTCTCCAGCAAAAAAGCAGCATCCGCCAAAAAAGGTTCACGCGCTAGCAAAGCATCTAGCAGAACGTTCGTATCAAATAAAACTCGCATTACAGATACTTTTGCACCAACCGCTCATCTAGCATTGCTTTCACTTCTTCATCTGTAGGTGGCAATGTGTTAGTCCTGGCAATACCGATTAAATTCGCAGCTAAACCTTTCGGCTTTGAAGTTGGCTGAAGTTTTGGTTGGAGCGATCGCATTAATGTATTGATTAACTGCCAACGATCCTCGGCAGATAATCTCAGTGCTTGATCTTCAAGTTCACGTAACATCATGGCAATAAAAATCAAACCACTAGTGCTGTGTAATTTCCAGCCTTAAAACAAAAAAATCAAAGCACTCCACCCATAACCCCTTCCCGTAAGCGAGAAGGGAAACAATTGTACTAGTAAAAATAGGCTGGGGTCGGAAATTGGCGATGATTGATTAATAATAAGTTGCCGACTTGCGATGATGCACGGCTGTGATGCCATCATTATCTAACAATTTGCCATTCTCGACAGTGGCATAAACTAGCCAATGGTCGCCAGATTCCATCCGGTTTTGTACAGAACATTCCAGATATGCCAAGGCATCTGTAAGTATAGGAGAACCGTTTTCAGCTTCTTGGGCGGCGACATCGGCAAATCTATCTTGTCCAGGGCCAAAGGGTTTGAGAAAGTGCTTCATCAACCCCAAATGATTCCCTTCTTTAAGAATATTGAGGACAAATTTGTTTCCTGTATGGGTCAGTGTTTCTACTGCCCGTTCTTTAGCGACGGCTATGGTTAAACCTGGCGGATTAAAGCTAGCTTGAGCTACCCAAGAGGCTAACATGGCACTTGATCTATCGCCTTCTTTGGCAGTCAGAACGCACAAAGAACCAACAATACGACCAACTGCTTGTTCTACAGTAGTAGAAGGTTGACTTGGCGATCGTACTTTTCTAGCTTTCTTCAGTGCTTGGGCAAAGTCGGTTCCGGCTTCTTCACACAATTGTAAGGTGGCATCGTCAGGTTTAAATTTCACGCGGATGGTGTCAAAACCAAACCGATAACCAGCATCTTTTAATTTACCTTCAATTAAATCAACTGCTTCCCCACTCCAGCCAAAGGAACCAAAAACACCAGCGAGTTTATTATTAGTCGCGGTGGATAGCACAATTCCTAAAGCTGTTTGCACCGGTGTGGGTGCATGACCGCCGAGAGTTGGAGAACCCATAATGAAACCACCGGCTTTTTCTACAGCCGCCCGAATTTCTTCTGGTTCAGTAAATTCGCAGTTAATCGATTCTACAGCGACACCAGCTTTGGTAATGCCACGAGCGATCGCTTGGGCTAAGGTTGCTGTATTTCCATAAGCTGATGCATAAATTAACGCTACTGTCAAGTCAGCAGAAGTTTGCTGTTGACTCCATTCTCGATAAGATTTGGTCAGGTCGATTAAGCCATAGCGTACTAAAGGCCCGTGTCCATTGGCATACATTCTCACGGGGAAATCGGCTAGTTTATCCAGCGCTGTTTCTACTTGACGGGCATGGGGAGCCATGAGGCAATCAAAATAATAGCGCCGATCTTCGTTATAGACTTCCCAGCCTTCATCAAATACCTGATCTCCACAAACATGCGCTCCAAATAACTTATCTGTGTAGAGAATTTCTGTTTGCGGATCGTAGGTGCAAAGTTGATCTGCATAGCGAGGGTTAGGGGTGGGAATAAATTGTAAATTATGCCCGTTACCCAAATCTAGGGTTTCTTCACCACGCATAACGAGAATTTGTAAATCTGGATTTTCCAGCGCCGCACGTAAATTTCTTGCCCCTGGATTAGAACAAACAAAAGTGATTTGTGGAGCAATTGCTAACAAAGCTTTTAAAGTTGCAGCGCGGTTAGGGTTGACGTGTCCCAAAATTACATAATCTAAGTCTTCGAGATGGAAACGCTGCTGTAAGGCTTCTAAATAAATTTCTGTAAACGTTTCCCCTGGAGGGTCAATGATGGCATTTTTATCGCTTTCAATTAAATAAGAATTAGCAGTTGTACCCTTGGCAAGGGCATATTCAATTTCAAATCTGAGCCTTGACCAACTGCGCGATCGCAGTATTCTTGTATCTGTAGCTATGGGATAAACTTGAACATCACGAGGTTTATTTTTTGACATGGCTTTATTGGGCATTGGGCACTTGTACTGAGTTTCGACTGCGCTCAACTACCGCGAAGCCGAAGTATTGGGCATGGGGCATGGGGCATTGGGCATTGGTTATTAATTATTCTCTCTGCTCCTCTGCTCCCCTGCTCCCCTTATTAATAGTGATTTCCGACTTTGCGGTGATGCACAGCAGTTAAAGCATCGGGTTTAGAAACTCGTCCGGCGTAGACGGTGCTGTATACTGCCCAATGGTCGCCGCAATCCATTCTACTGACGACTTCGCACTCCATGTACGCGAGGGCATCGTTGAGGATGGGGGCACCATTTTCGGCTGGCTGGGTTCTTACTCCTTCAAAGCGATCAGCACCAGGGGCGAACCGTTTCAAAAAGTGCTTCATGAGTGGCTGGAAATTGCCTTCTTCTAAAACGTTGAGAACAAAGCGATCGCCTACTTGCATGAGTGATTCAATTGCCCGATCTTTGGCTACTGCAATGGAAAATCCCAAGGGTTTGAAGCTAGCTTGATTCACCCACGAAGCTAACATCGCACTAGATACATCGCCTTTTTTGGCAGTGATGATATACAGTCCGCCGCTAAGTCTACCTAATGCTTTATCTAAGTCAGCACCAAGGGATTTCATCGCTTTGATGCTGCGATCGCGTGTTACCCATTGAGCTAAGTCTGTACCCGCTTCTTCACACAACTTATAGGTATTTTCTGTAGGCGCTTCTTTAATCCGAATCGCTGGAAAAACTGTTATTAAGCCCAAATTACGGAATTTACTCAGCAAAGGATCTATCGGCTCATCATCGCCACCGCCAGTTTCAAACACACCGATAGCTTGCTTTTCTTTGGCAGATCCTAAAACTGTGCTGAGTGCAGATTGGATACTCGCAGCACCAGAAGCCGGAGGTAGACCAACAATTAGCCCTGCACAACGGCTAACTAGTTCCCGCAGTTCTTGTAAATCGACTTCAGATCCCAAATCGACAATTTCCACGGCGACACCGGTTTTACCGATGCCGTTGGCAATTGCTTGCGCGAGGCGATCGCTATATCCGTATTCGGAAACGTAAAATATCCCAATCACCGTTTCTGGTTTGGTTTGGGTTTGACTCCAAGTGCGGTAACGTCCAACTAGTTCCTCAACGTTGTGAGATAATAATGGCCCGTGTCCTGTGGCAATCATATTGATGGTTTTTAGTTCTCCCATCCGCTTCAGGGCAGACAAAACTGAGCGGGCATTCGGCCCCATCAAGCAATCGTAGTAATAGTGAAAGTCTTCTTCGATCGCCGCCAAGTCTTCATCAAAGGTGCTATCTGAGCAATAGTGCAGCCCAAAAGCGTCGCAGGTATAGAGAGTTTTGGTTTTGTGGTCGAAGCTAAAAATGGTATCCGGCCAATGTAAATTGGGGGCAATTACGAATTCAAATTCATGCCCGTTGCCCAAATCTAAGCGATCGCCATTTTTCACAATCCGCCGCTTAAATGGCTGATGTACGAAATCTTCAAGAAACTGAATCGCCACTTTAGAACCGACAACGGTAATTTCTGGAGCCATAAGCAGCAAATCTTTAACTAAACCGCTATGGTCTGGCTCGGTGTGGCTGATAATTAGATAATCAATATCTGTTGGTTTGATTAGTCCGGTGAGCGTATCAAAGTATAGTTGACGAAACTTTTCGTGGGAGGTATCAACTAAAGCTGTCTGCTCCCCACGGATAAGAAACGAGTTATAAGTAGTACCGTTTTGCAGACCAAACTCAATATCGAAGCGATCGCGATCCCAGTCTAAAGAGCGAATTGCCGTCGTCTCTTGACCGATCTCTACAGTCTGTATGGTGAGCCGTTTTTCAGTTTTTTCGGTGAGCGCTACCATAACTCCCTCCTTGACACAATGAGTATTTGTTCCTCTTCTTTTATTGTGACACGTGATGAATGTTAATTTTTATTAAAAAATCTATGGCTGACTTAAAAAAGTTAAAAGTGTGAAACCGCAGACGCACAGAGAGGAAATTTGGCTAGCGTTGGAAATTGGGAACTCTCGGCTACATTGGGCGTTGTTTGTTGGCGAGACGCTTTACTCAGCGTGGGATACTGACTATCTTCCTGAGTCTGTCATACAACAGTTGGCTGAATGTCAAACCCTGAATGATTTACTAGAGAAAATTTTTCCCGAATTTAAATCTCTAACAAACACTCTCCCCCTCTGCCCTCTCTTAATCGCCTCCGTAGTTCCAGGTCAAACTGCTATTTGGCAAACTTACCCAAATACTCATGTTATTACATTAGACAAAGTACCGCTAAAAGGTATTTATTCCACACTAGGAATTGACCGCGCTTTAGCTTTGTGGGGGGCGGGAAAAATTTGGGGTTTTCCAATGTTGGTGATTGATGCTGGGACAGCACTAACTTTTACGGCTGCGGATGCTAATGAGTGTCTAGTTGGAGGTGCAATTTTGCCGGGATTAGGTTTGCAATTTGCAACTCTCGGTCAAAAAACAGGACAATTACCATTAGTAGAAATGCCAAATTTTCCATCTCTACCACCACGTTTTGCCATCAACACTATAGAGGCTATTCAGAGTGGAGTAGTTTATACAATATTAGCTGGAATTAAAGAATTTATTGAGGCGTGGTTGCAATTATCTCCTGATGGCAAAATTGCGATTAAAGGGGGAGATCGCAGTTTATTACTAAACTATCTACAAGCCTTGTATCCTGAAATTACAGCACGTTTGCTTGTAGAACCCAATTTAATTTTTTGGGGAATGCGGGAAATAGTAATGGGTGATTAAGGCAACTGACCAAATTAAGTATTTCGCAGAGCCAAAAAATGAAAATTTCGGTTTTAAGACCTAGCCATTATATTGCTCCTGACGTTTATTTAATTAATATAAATAAACCTTCTTTTAGGGATATCTGTAATTACTAATTTCCTTGAATAAACTCCCGAATTTCAAGTGCTACAACCCCAGCACAAGATTCTGGTAAATCATTTCCGGCATGGGAAATCATTTTCAACTCAACTTTCGGCATCAGTTGAGCATAAACCCGACTTTTGGCTAAAGCATCTGGTGTATCTTGCCCACCTTGTAAAATAAAAACCGGCACATCTATCATATAAAGCCGCTTTTGCACTAATTCCGCTTCAATTTCTATCTGTCGCCGTTTGAAAAGTAACTGGCAACCTCTAGGATAAGGCAATAGCGACTGACGCAGCTGCAAGTCTTGGGCAATTTTCTCATGCCAACCCAGGATTTTAGTTAAGGGAGTTAGCGATCGCAACAATTTAACTATTAGTGGTGGATAATTCAATAATCGCCGCATCTTCCGGCAATACTCTTCCTGTCCTGCTATCTCTACACCCTCTGGTGCAAGCAATACCAAACCATCGATTTTCTCAGGATACTTTAAAGCATAACTAGCAGCAATCCAACCCCCAAGAGAATGTCCTACTAAATATACTTTTTCTAGCTTGACAGCTTGCAAAAATTCAGCTAAACACTCTACTTGCAAATCTATTGAATGGTGGATATTAGGATTTTCTGACTCACCAAACCCTAACAAATCAGGTGCAAAACAATGAAAATCTTGTGCAAGTGACTCCATCACAGATAACCATTGACTGCTTTCATTCCAAGCACCATGTAAAAAAATTATAGGAGTTTTTTGACCGACTTCACGCCAGAATACAAGCCCTTGAGAGAGCTTTATCCGGGAGTTACGGAATAGTGTATTCATTTTAATTTAGTAGTTAACTTTTAGCACCATAATAAATAGTCATTTGTCATTAGTCATTTGTCATTAGTTTTGGGAAAATTATAAACAGAGAAGTCTGAACCGTTAGCGTAGCATCTCGTAAAGCCTGCGGCATAGCTACGCCTAGGGCGCAGCCTCTCGTAGAGAAGCTTCCTTAAATCAGAACTTTGGAGGCAAATGAAAAATGACAAAGGACAAATGACCAATGACTAATAACAAAATATTTATTGTTATGCCAGTGTTGTCAAGCCATTTAAGTAGTCTTGCAACTGCCTAGTATGGTCGTGAGACATCTGTCCTGAAGGTAGCAAATTGGGAGAAAAAGCTTGGATTTCCATGACTTCCAAAGTATCTTGAATCTCCATTGTCCCATGCACCTCGGCTTCAACCGCAATACAAATTGAATGGATTCTGGGGTCGCGGTCTGGTGCAGAGTAAACTCCTACCAAACGGTTGATTTTCACCAATTCTAGCCCGGTTTCTTCGATCAATTCCCGGCGGACTGTATTGGGAATATCTTCTCCCCAATCCACCATGCCTCCAGGCAATGCCCAAAGACCATCATCACGTCGTCGGATCAGTACTATCCGACCATCAGGTAAAATTGGGATGATACTAGTACCAGTAATGGGATGACGAAATATAATACCCAATACTGTTTGTCCAATACGCCATAAGCTACGTGTGGACTGGACAGCTGCCGGAAAAAAAGCAATAACGTTCAATCTTCAAAATTGATATGTTGTATTCTATATTTCTCTACCACTTACATAAACTCAACTCATAAAAATTCGTCGAGTTTTGTTTTATACAAAAATGTTTGTGGTTTGAGATTTTATTCTCACGATTTACGTAGAATATCATTAATCTTAACATTAACTTTCAATAGAAGCACTGTATTTATATATACATACCATTTGTTAAGTTAGAAAACTTTTCAGTTTACAAATAACATTAGCTTTGCTCAAACCAGCTATCATTAATATTTTTTCAAGGCACCTTCAAAAAATTAATCTGAATAAGTATGTCTAAATTCTGAATTTTGAAGAGGCAATTAAGTGGTATTGGAGATTGCCACCAAATTCTTGCTAATTAAGCTTAATATACAAAAATCCTTTACAAAAACCGCGATCGCCTTTGGTGTGCTAAAAGCGATCGCACAAACAACCCAATGAAAAATCTAGCTCTACTATCTGCCATAGCCCTCACCACCATATCTGGATTGGTTTTCGGTACAATGCAAACCGCCTCTGCTTTAACTTGGAATTGGAATTATTCTGGTACTGATATAGAGGCAATTGGTACTTTTACTACTGATAACACCCCTGACGATTTGGGTTTTTATCAGATTTTAGGAATTACAGGTACACGAAATGGTGAAACGATTACTGGTCTGCAACCTGTAGGCACTCCAATACCAGGAAACGAACCTTTTAATGTTGACAATTTAATTAGTCTTAATACTCAGCAATTAACAGGTGATGGTTTTGGTTATTCTACATCGGGGGGAAACTATTCTAGTCCATTTTTCGCTAGTTTTTTGCCAACGCCAAGTTATTTAGAAGTTTTTTCTGTTCCACCACTGACACCAGGTTTTGAAAATTTGGGGACGGAAGATAGTGAGTTACCCATCAGTTTTTCTGCAAGCATAATCACTGTCCCTGAACCCACCTCTATCCTTAGCTTATTTGCCCTCGTCGCTACTATTGGTGTCCCTTCAGTACTCAAACGTAATAAGCAATCTAAATTAACTGATAATAAGCTTGAAAAAGTTTCCTAAAACCATCAATAGAAGGCTTTGTTGCATGAATAGGGAAAACGGTCAATTTGGCTTGTACCTATTGCATTTGCTTTGAATGAAGTTGAAAGCAATGTATTTATTTGAGGTCTAGCGAATACTGAATTTTATTAGTAGGATAGCTTCCAATACTGCTTTGTTAATGGGAAAATGGGAAATAAAAAACCTTTAACCCAAGCCCAGTTATCTTTTACCTCAGCCAAATTCTTTGTGTAAAAAGTCTGACTCCGAGCAGTCTTGAGATAGCTTCTTCATTGGTTTGTTGCAAGAACAACTAGTTAGCTAATTTACATATTCTTGATGTATTTGCATCTAATAAAATGTATTTTTTGTCTAGCTGGTGGGGATAATTCTAAATTGTTATTGACAAAATAAGGTAAAACGCGGTAGACTAGTACACTGTTTAAAGCGTATTGATTGCTGCACTAGGCTACAAGTATATCAATAACATTGGTAGCTAATATTGCCTACGTGATGCCTAGTTGCTACTCTTTTGTTGTTTATTTAATGAGGTGAACATGGCCAAGCGCCGTAACCCGAAAAAAGAAAAGGCGCTACGGAACCAGGCGTATGCCAGAAAGTTTCGTAAACGAACTACGACAGGAAGAATGCAGAGAAGGTTCCAACAAAGACCACCCAAGAGTGAAGAAGAAGAAGGCGCAGCAACAGCAGCTGACACTGACTAAGCTGTCTGCTTAAATCCTTTTTATATAGATTATTTATTGTTTAGGGCGTACAAATGTACGCCCTTATTTATTTTTGGGTATTGGGCATTGGGCATGGGGCATTGGTCAATAATAAATAGTTCTTCTTCCCCTGCTCTCTACTTCCCATTCCCCTATTGATCCATTTGAGCGCGAGCCGCTATGAGTGCTTTACTAACCTGTACAAAGCCAGTACCACCGTGACTGTTGCGGGCTGCTACAACTTGACGGGGGGATATCGCCTCATAAATATCTGCTGCAAATGCCGGATGTAGTTGTTGCCACTCTGCCAATTCCAAATCTTTTAGGAGTTTACCTGCGGCAATACTAGTTTTTACCACCTTACCCACAAGGTTGTAAGCTTCCCGGAAAGGAACGCCCCGTGCTGCCAGATAATCTGCTACATCGGTAGCATTAGAAAAATCTTCGGTTACGGCTTCCGCTAGACGCTGGGTACGAAATTCTAAGCCTTCTCTGAGCAAAATCGTCATTGCTTCTAGAGATGCTTTAACTGTGTTAACACTATCAAATAGTCCTTCTTTATCTTCTTGTAGGTCTTTGTTATATGCCAGAGGTAGCCCTTTCATAATCACCAGCATTGCCTGGAGATGACCAAATACACGCCCTGTTTTCCCCCGCACGAGTTCCGGTACATCGGGGTTTTTCTTTTGGGGCATGATACTGGAACCTGTGGCACAGCTATCTTTGAGGGTGACAAAACGGAATTCTTCAGATGACCAAAGAATGACTTCTTCGGCAAGGCGGCTGAGGTGAACCATAATCAAGCTAGCAGCACACAAGAATTCGATCGCAAAATCGCGATCGCTCACTCCATCGAGGCTGTTAGCATAAATATTGTCAAAATCCAATAGTTTGGCTGTGTAGTGGCGATCGATGGGGAAAGTAGTTCCTGCTAAAGCACCACACCCCAAAGGTGAGATATTGACACGGTGAGAAACATCTCCTAAGCGTTCCCAGTCGCGTTGCGCCATTTGAAAGTATGCCAAGAGGTGGTGAGCTAAACTCACTGGTTGAGCGCGTTGGAGATGGGTATAGCCTGGGATCAAAGTTTCAACGTGCTTTTCAGCTATATCTAATAGAACACCTTGAAATTTTCGCAATTCGCTTTTAATTTGCTGGATTTGGTCGCGGAGGTAGAGTCTAGTATCAGTACCAACTTGGTCATTACGCGATCGCGCTGTATGCAGTTTTTTACCCACATCGCCGACAATTTCTGTCAGTCGCTTTTCAACTGCAAAATGTACATCTTCTGCATCAACACCAGGCTGAAATCTACCTTGGCGGTACTCTTGGCGGATTTGTTCTAAACCTGCAACCAGTTGCTCACCTTCTTCTGAGGAGATAATGCCCGTGTGAGCTAGCATTTTGGCATGGGCTTGAGAACCAGTCAGATCGTATTCTATTAATTCAATATCAAAACCTATACTGGCATTAAAACGAGCGATCGCTGGATGCAACGCTGATTCAAACCTCTGGCTCCAAGTTTGTTCTTTGGTCATAAATATCAAGAGGGTGGGGGAGAATTAAGAGTTAAGAGTGAGCAGTTATGAGTTTTTAACTCCTATAACTTCTCACTCCTCACTTTCAACTCCTAACTTTTAAATTTAACCGTAGCTAGTTAAATTCCGAATCATATAGCCAATGACTAAACCAATCAACAATGCCCACACTTGACCTGTTTGTATAAAGTGGCTCCAAGATTTTTGAATCTGACCCATCAAGTCTGGATCGGTAATTGTTTGTGCTAAGGCTGTCAAATTTACAGGCAAATGCCAAAGTAGCTGAGATGTCAAATCGCTGAGATGGCTCATATTTGGTGATTAAGAGGTTGGGGGTGGCAAATTTCAGATCAGTTTATTTTTCAGATAAATTACTGATAACGTACTGAAATATTGCGTGTAACTTTAAAGTCTTAACTCAAGATTCAGCGGATGCCAACCGCAATTTCTCGGCAGTTCGCAAAATTTGCCCCGCCAAAACTGCTGCACCAAAACCATTATCGATATTTACTACACCTACTCCCGCAGCACAAGAGTTAAGCATTGTCAATAAAGGTGCTAACCCGCCAAAACTCGCACCATAGCCAATGCTGGTAGGTACGGCAATTACAGGACAACTCGCTAAACCAGCGACAACGCTGGGTAAAGCGCCTTCCATCCCCGCTACGACAATCAACACCGATGCTGACTCAATCAGGTGGCGATTACTTAATAAGCGGTGAATCCCAGCAACGCCAACATCCCAGAGGCGCTGTACCCGGAAACCAGAAAGTTCCGCAGTGACAGCAGCTTCTTCAGCAACGGCTAAATCGGCAGTACCAGCAGAAAGAATGCCAATTTCACCCGCAAATTGTGGTTCGATGGTAGGGGGAGCGATCGCACAAATTCGCGCCGAATCATAATATCGCAAGCCGTTAACTTTGGATTGCAGTGCGGTATTAACTGTCGGTTCAATGCGAGTCGCCATCACCACCGGATTGCGGAGGCGCATTACTTCGATAATTTGAGCAATTTGGTCTGGAGTTTTACCAGGGCCCCAAATCACCTCTGGGAAACCGGTTCTTAGCTGGCGATGATGGTCAATTTTGGCAAACTCACCTACAGATTCATAAGTTAAGTCTTTGAGTGAGTCTAATGCCGTATCTGGGGTAACTTCACCATTGGCAACCGCTTCGAGTAGCGATCTCAAGGTTTTTTCATTGGTCATGGGTTATTTGTCCTTTGTCATTTGTCATTTGTCCTTTGTGAATAACCAATGCCCAATACTTCGGCTTCGCGGTAGTTGAGCGCAGTCGAAACTCAGTACAAGTGCCCAATGTCTAATCGGTTACTTTCAGTTCGTAGAGGTTCCAAAATGGGCCACCAAGAGCAGTATATTGAATTCCTTGGAAGCGATCGCGCACAGCTTGCAGATTCAACCTTTCCACTAAATGAATAAACGGCAACTGTTCTGAGGCGATGCGCTGATATTCATAATAAATTTCCTTGCGCTTGTTTTCATCTAATACCTGTGCGCCTTTAATGTAAAGGCTGTCAATTTCCTTTTCCCAGTCGGAAACTTCCCAGCCAGTTATGGGTGGATCTCCCGGTTGTGGCCCCAAATTAAATGCGTGGGATGCACCCGCAGTTCTCCAGATATTGCTAGCGCTGTGGGGTTCAATACCGCCTCCAGCAAATCCTCCCAGGTAACAATCCCAATTCTGCGTAACTTTGAGTTTTTCTAGATAAGAATTGAAGCTGAGAATTTGCAAATCTACTTGAATCCCAATATTAGCGAGATCCCGTCTGATTTGAGATGCCATATCTCCTCTAACTTTTCTTTCCGAATTAGTTAAGACTGTAAATCTGACTCTGTTACCATCAGCATCCAAAAGCTGATTTTGAGCATTATATTTGAACCCAGCTTCTAACAGTAATTTCTTGGATTTATCTGGTTCGTAATTATATACCTTTAACCCTTTTTCTGGAGGCAGAAAGTAGGGACTTTTGACATAAACAAATGAGTTTTGCAGTTCACCCAGTCCCCGAAAAGCATTTATTTTCATCGTTTCGCGGTCGAGTGCATAGGCTATAGCCTGTCTGAATTCCTTTTTATTAAACCACCTAGATTTAATTGGGTCTACAAAAGGTTTACCCTGAGAATTTTTAGCTTTACTAAGATTGAAAGCAATAAAAGTCGTACTTGTATCTGGCCCACCATTATAAATTTCAAACTTTGCCCGTTTTTCTTCTCGCTTCAGCAAACTAAAACCTTCAGGAGGAACTTCTAAATCATCTAACTGCCCAGAGCGAAAACTAATCAACTGGTTTTCAGTAGATTCAATAATTTGCCAAACAATACGCTCAATATAAGGCTGAGGATTACCCTGAGCATCTTTGCGCCAGTAATATGGATTACGCCGAAATATAACTCGCTGACTGGAAACGTAACTTTCCATAATATATTGGCCATTACCAACAATTTCTTTAGGATCAGTGCCTGTTCCCCACATCGAGAGAAACTTAGAATTCCCATCAGATCCAATTGTGCGAACTGCTTTTTGTAGAGCATGAGCTGGCATAATTGGGATGCCACCTACATATCTTAAAAAAGGAGCAAATGGTTCTAGTATGGTGAATTCAACTCTACGCTCATCGATTTTTTTCACCTTTGGCAAAGTGCCCTTGTCACCAATTCTTAAAGCATCTTTGGTGGAGGTAGGAATTTTGGGGTTGAGGTAGATTTCGTTGTAAGTAAAGACAACATCATCAGCAGTCATTGGCTGACCATCTGACCACTTAATTCCTTCTCGCAGGGTGATTACAATCCTCTGACCATCTTCAGAAACTTCCCAGGCTTCTGCTAAAGCAGGTTCTAGTTTTGTGGTTAGGGGATTCTCATTAATCAATGAGTCATAGATGAAGCCAAAAACGCTATATGCTGACTCATTTAAAGCATAGTTAAAAGTTGAAGGCTCACTCAAAACTGCGGTAACGAGTTGCGGTACTTGAGCCGCTGCGCTTTTAAAGTTCGCTGGGTTGCAGGCGGTAAGTGTAAGTGCTGTTGCTGAAGCCAGAATTATTGGCAACCAAAAACGCTTAATTGCCAGAAATATTTTTCTAAAAAATTTCATACTTTGAATACACAAATAGTTCTTCAACCCAGCTACAGGTCTTATAGGTGTTTAAGCGAACCTGATATGATGAAGTTGAGCCTTGATAATACATGGAAATTAACTAGTTTTTTTATCTTCTACTACTTTTAGTTCATAAATATTCCAATTGTAACTTCCTATCGCTGAGTATTTTACGTTCTCAATGGTATTACGCACGGCGACTAAAGCCAGCGAATTGAATAGATGAATAAAAGGCAGATACTCTTGTGATAGTTGTTGGGTTTCTGCATAGATAGCCTTACGTTTTGTTTCATCGAATTCTCTTGCCCCTTGAATATAGAGGTCTTCAATTTTCTGCTCCCAATCAGTAGCTTTCCAACCTACTGTTGGGGACTGTCCGGCTTGAGCTTTCTGGTTAAATACATGAAAGTTACCATCTACAGACCAGACATTAAAACCATCTTGCGGCTCAATACCACCAGTGATAGCTCCATACCAACATTCCCAATCTAGGGTGTTAGAAATTTTTTCTCCAATAATACTGAAGTCAAGAAATTGTAAATCAACTTTAATGCCTATCTTGCCAAGATCCTGTTGAATTTTCGGTGTAATTGTTGGTCTATTACCAGCAACAGCCATCATTGTGAAGCGAACTCGATTACCATCCGCGTCTAAAAGTTGACCTTTCTCATCATATTTAAATCCTGCTCCCAATAAAATTTGTTTAGCTTTTTCGGGATTGTAGTCATAAGTTTTTAAACCTTCTGTTGGAGACAAATAATAGGGACTGGGAACAGAAATTGGAGAGTCTTGTGGTTCACCCAATCCCCGCAAAGTGTTGTTGATCATCGTTTGGCGATCGATAGCGTAGGCGACAGCCTGTCTAAAAGCAACGTTGTTAAAAATGCGGGACTTAATGGGATCTACAACAGGCTTGCCATTGCGACTACCTTTGTTGAGATTGAAAGTTATAAAACTTGTCCCAGAGTCAGGCCCAGCATTTTTAATAGTAAAGTTACCCTGCTTTTCTTGACGCTTGAGCAATTGAAAATTTCCAGGGCCAATTTCTAGTAAATCTA
The DNA here is from genome assembly GCF_014222285.1 of Nostoc sp. UCD121. Classification (GTDB taxonomy): domain Bacteria; phylum Cyanobacteriota; class Cyanobacteriia; order Cyanobacteriales; family Nostocaceae; genus Nostoc. The sequence goes on along the minus strand of NZ_JACKZS010000050.1, from coordinate 1,375 downwards.
ACCCTCCAGAACGAAATTGCAGCAAAGCTGTATCAGGCGATTCCACAATTTGCCAAATTACACGCTCAATATATGGCAGTGGTTTTCCTTGTGCATCTTTTTTGCGCCAGTAGTAAGGATTGCGCCGAAATGTTAAGCGTTGATTGGTTGAATAACTCTCGATTGCGTAAGGGCCATTAACAATAATTTTTTTCGGATCTGTGTCGGTTCCCCAAGTGGACATAAACACTGGCTTACCGTCAGAGTTTTTTGCTTCCACTGCTGCACGCAGGGCGTGTTCTGGTAGTATTCCTACCCCTGCTGCAATCGATCGCAAAAAAGGAGCAAACGGTTCTGGCAGAATAAATTCTACTCGGCGTTCATCGACTTTGCGGACTTTGAGAAAAGTTTTACTGCTCCCAATTCGGAGAGCATCTTGGATATAAGTGGGAATGCGCTTGTTCATGTAGATGTCATTAAAAGAGAAAATGACATCATCGGCTGTTAATGGCTGACCATCCGACCACTTCAATCCTTCTCGCAAGGTAAAGACAAACCGCAGTTTGTCTGGGGAAAGTTCCCAAGATTCAGCCAAAGCTGGCTCAATTTCTTTAGTTATTCCGTTTTGAGTTGCTAATGCTTCATAAGTGAAACCAGAAATATTGGGAGATTCTTGGATGAGGGCGTAGTTAAAGGTTTTAGGGTCACTCGTAGTAGAAACAACTAACTGTGGAACTTGTGCAGATGCGGTTTTAAAGTTAGATGGATTGCATGCGGTAACTGTAATTGCTGTTGCCGAAGCCAGAATTATTGGTAAGCAAAAACGCTTAATTATGTGAAAGATTGTCGAATATTTCATAATTTTTATTCTTTCAAAAGCAAGACAACAGCATAAGCAGATATACCTTCCTCACGTCCAACAGGGCCTAATTTTTCGTTAGTGGTAGCTTTGATGCCAATTTGATTTGGTTCTAATTCTAAAATCGCCGCTAGTTTGTCGCGCATATTGTTAATATGCGGCTTTAATTTGGGACGTTCTGCTACTATCACCGAGTCAATATTTCCTATCTGCCAGCCTTGATCCCGAATCAGTTGATGTACTTGAGTTAATAGTACTAAACTATCTGCTCCCGCCCATTTGGGATCGCTTGGCGGAAAATAATGACCAATATCTCCCAAAGATAATGCCCCAAGCATGGCATCCATAATTGCGTGCGTTAATACATCAGCGTCACTGTGTCCTAATAAACCCAGTTCATGGGGAATTTGAATTCCACCCAAAATCAAAGCGCGATCGCTCACTAATCGATGGATATCGTAGCCGTTACCAATACGAATTTTTGTCATTTGTCATTTGTCAGAAATTATTATTCTTCCCCTGCTCCCCCTGCTCCCC
>NZ_JACKZS010000476.1 GCF_014222285.1 Nostoc sp. UCD121 | reverse complement strand
TTTTTGTTCTCGTAAGCCACACGCGAACAAATTATGATTTATTCCACTATCTATTTTCCCTTAACCGAGCAGTATTGTTAACCGAGCAGTATTGAGTGATGAGGTGATTGAGAAGATGTCATAATCAATCACAAATTGGATCATCTTGACAACTGCCGTAAGTTTGTTCAAAAAATCCTGCTGGCCATCCCAATTCTTCTGGTGTTTTTGGGAGTGCTGATGGTTCTAGCTGTTGATAAGTTACTGTCACTTCTATTTCTTTGTCCCTTATCCCCACAGGGATTTCTAAATTTAAGATCCCATTAGACCCTACGTGAGAACGCAATTTGATACTTTGCATTACTGTTTTCTCCTACTTGCCAATTCATTGGAATTATTTAGCACATCATTCAGTTAAGAGCGAGACTGGTAAGTTTGTATCAATCTCAATCAAAGTAACTTTGGCATTTTCGACTACTGTATTTCCCATTAACGTGTCCTGCATAGCTTCAAATTTAGACTCTGCTTTCCCAACGCGTTCATAATGCAAAATCACATGATAATGCTTTTGTATTGCTTCTCCAGACTCAGAACAATTTAAACTACTATTAATTGGTAAGTTTACAGTATATTGTGCTAAAAAGTTTATAATAGCCGTATTACAAAAGTTCTGGATTAGGACAGTAGAATATGACATTGAAAAATACTTTTGGTGAATATAGTTTTGTCACTAAATTAGACGTTACTAATCTTGAAGCTAGTGCCGAGTGGTACAAGTCCAAGCTTGGGTTAGTGCCTGAAGAAAAATATGACACACCTAACTGGAGACAGTTTAGTTTTCCTGATATTCCACGCTTTGCAATCGGATTGAACTGGGAGCATCTCACTTTTTGAAGTGGCTCAAACCGACAATAATCCATTGAGGTAAGCAGAGCGATGAGCCAGGACTTGAGGGACATTTTCTCGTTTCCATTGTGCCCCAGAAATCTTTGTTCGACGGTCAATCTGTTTAACGGCAGATTCAACCGAACCAGAACCAATTGAACAAATTTGTTCAGCTTGATGATATTCGTAGTTAGGGCTTGCTGGTTAAGACTGAAACCCTTGTATAAATAGTGATTGAAGTCTATAAATCGAACAAAAGTGCAAGGCA
>NZ_JACKZS010000595.1 GCF_014222285.1 Nostoc sp. UCD121 | reverse complement strand
GTATTGCTGTCATGGCACACAAGCAGGGCGTACCCGTTGTTGTCGACAACACATTCGGTATGGGCGGATACCTTGTGCGCCCCATTGAACACGGCGTTGATATCGTTGTGCATTCCGCAACCAAGTGGATCGGTGGTCACGGCACGACGATCGCCGGTGTCGTGATCGATTCGGGCCGCTTTGACTGGGTCAAGAGCACCCGTTTTCCCCAGTTCACGGAGCCATCTGAAGGCTACCACGGCCTGCGATTCTCC
>NZ_JACKZS010000475.1 GCF_014222285.1 Nostoc sp. UCD121 | reverse complement strand
ATTTAATATTTAAGACAAGTAATATATCCCATATTTTCATTTCAAAGAAACCCGTTCTTTGTAGTCTAAATATTATTAACTATTTTGTTCAGAGTAACTTTAATTTCTCTATCAAAAGCATATTCCAAGATCGGTTTCAGAAAATTTACTACCCAGATATTTAGCTTTTGTTGCAGTTTAAGATTCAGTTTATTCTGGATATTTTGAGCTTTGAGCGCAAAAAGAATGATTTCTGGGTAAGTTAACTTCTTATAGTTTAATAAAATTCCTGACATGAGATTCATAATTAAATAGGTCAGGTAAAAATATTAGGCTTTTGAAAGGGCGTAACAGTTGAACTGAGTTATTACAGTTCTATTGCAGAGTTTTACTTCTATGAGAAAATTATGTTCCTTCGGGAACCACTGTAGCATATCTAGCTAGATGAATTTAGCTTTGCTTAGAAGTTCTCTATTTTTTTACGCATAATTACTTAATTAACAAAACTTACACACAACATATAACGAAACGCATCAAAAGTTTGGATTTCGTTACAAAACTTTGCATAACTTATTTCGTACTTGAACTTGTGTCAGTCTCATGGTTATCTTTAGAGATTTTTGTAACAGATTAACGACAATAAATTCTAATAAATGAACAAAATTTATCTGTGAGTCTTGTTATATCTGCATTTATAGATAGTTTCACTTTCTAAGTCTTTTTTCCTACATTATTCCTACATTATCTTTATGCGAATAATAGTTTTTATGGAAACCTGATTTAATAATGGGAGCATTAAGTAAAAAATATTACGTAACTTTGTATAAAGAAAATCGCTGAAATAGCTTAAAAAACGTACTTTAAATCTCCGTATGTTATTAAATTTCAACTCAGACTATAGTCCTGAGTCCTAGTTCCTCTCTAATGTGTTTTTAGTATATGCAGTTTACGACCCCTACTTAATTATTTAAACAAATCATAATCATGGCTTCACGCTATTTTTACATATAAAGAAACACAATGAAGATTCGGTAATAAATATTTTTTTCCATAACAAGTTCCTATAAAAAAAGATAGACTTTTTTCAGTGTTAATTTCCGTAAGTCTATATCTTGTAAAGCCTTATGAAGTAAAAAAGTTTATTTATTAAATAAAATTAAATGTTTAAAAAGAGCCTATGCATTGCTATACAT
>NZ_JACKZS010000474.1 GCF_014222285.1 Nostoc sp. UCD121 | reverse complement strand
ATATTTTTCTGATGTTTTAACAGTATTTGTTAATATTAATTATTTATTTCCGGTTGATAACTCATTCACCACCCTACGAATACCTCTAGTAATGTCTGCAAATGCTTGATCTCGATCTGCAAATTTTTTTACGGGTTCAGCATTTTTGGGTAACGCTTGTAACTTCCCGAAGGGGGCTTCATGCCAATCTACTTCCCGCAAAATAATTGGAATCACACGGGCTTCTCCGGTTTCATGTCGTTCCATTGCCCGCTTTAATTCCACACTCCAGCAAAAGTCTGAACCCAGAAAATCGGAACTGATTAGTAGCAGAATAATCTGAGCTGCATTCAACTGCTTTTCAATCTCACCTTTCCACTCTTTCCCTCCTGTAATGTCACGGTCATACCATCCTTTAATTACTTTGTTTCGCTCCAGGAGCTTGAGGTGCTTTGCTAGTTCATTCCGTAAGTCTTCATCCTCGTGAGCATAGGAGAAAAATACTTCGATCGCTTCATTATCTGGTTTATTTACAGATTCGTTCATAATGCTAAGGCTTCTAAAAAACTTTTTGGTTTACTGATAAATCTCTTATTTACATAGTGGTATGGCGTACCCACCCGCTTCATAGTGAGCCAGTAGTACAACAACAAAACTTTAATTCATGACTGTTCCTTTACTCTACAATTCAGTAGATGACTGTGCTTCATAAGTTTCCAGCCATTGCTCGATTAACTCTGCTATGACTTGACTCATCTTCAGCCCTCTCAAAACACAGGCTGCATGGAAGCGTTTCTTCAGTGCGTCTGCAATACTAATATGCATAGCTGCTACAGAGAATGGTTTAATGAATGGTACTATTTACAATCTGTACAAAACTACAAATGCACAGAAGCGAATTCCAGAAGATTTTACCACTTCAGTTAGATATTTGATAATTTTTTATGCTCTGTAAAAATAAAAAAAGGCTTGCGGGTAGTCCTTGCCATTTCTAGTAATGATGCGCCAGTGAGTAGACCCGTTGCCCTCGCCCTTGCGTCGGCGATTTTTACTAGGGGATTCTGCGATTGAGAAGAGTCTTTACTAGGGCTTGCAGGGGTGCAGGGGTGCAGGGGTGCAGAGGGGACAAACCTACAACAACTTTCTCCTCTGCCCCTCTGCGCCTCTGCCCCCATGCCTTCCTCTTCTACTGAAAACCAAATCATGGCG
>NZ_JACKZS010000473.1 GCF_014222285.1 Nostoc sp. UCD121 | reverse complement strand
ATTCGTATTCACGACCTACGGCACACTTTTGCTACAGAGCGAGTGGGATTAATGGGGATTGAAGAACTCAGGGCGCTCATGGGACATGAAAGCATTCAGACAACATTACGGTATCAAAAAGTAACGTCACAACGTGCAGAAATTGTGGCACAATTAGCGTTAAAAAGCCTACCAAATTTTTCTGAATAATTTCAGCATATAACTCACTAAGTGTGATAATAAAAAAATACTTTTGCCAAAACATACCATCCTTGGTGCAGAGAATACATACTACTCTGCACCAACAAAATAAGGGTAATCAACCACTTAGGTAAAGCATCAGCCATCGCACTGAAAAACAATAAAACAAGATTATCCATCAAGTGACGAAAAGGGAATTATGACTCAGCATATTGAATCAGTAGTAACCAATCGGTTAAACACCATCTCCTACCACCTGACTAATTTTGGTGAAAACCTGAGCAAGATTGATCAAGCTATTGATTTACTAGAAGATTTAAAAGAGGAATTGGATGAGGCAGGCAACCCAAATGACCTAAATGATTATGTTTGTGGTTCTCTTTCAAGGCTAAAATCATTAAAAAAAGATTTTTCCAATGACATATCAATGATTAAAAAACAATTATCTTTATTTGTTAATTTTGAATGACCAATGACTAATGACTAATGACTACTCCGGAATTATGCCTAAACGCAAAACTCAAAGCACAAGCAATGAAGGATGTTGGCAATTTTTAGATTGTGAAATGCTCACTGGCATTCCTGCTGATAAATGCCCCAATGCTAAATCTTGCAAAAATAACGCATTAGAAAGCCAAAATAGATGGTGCTTGATTCCGGGTGGCATCCAGCACAAAGAATTTGGCCGCGTCTGAAGTGACAAAATGGAGATTTTGAATTTTTATACAATCAGATCATCAAAACATGGATTTATACAATGAGAATTACTGAGATTTACGTTAGGAATAATTGTTTAGTATTTTGTACAGATGATGGATGTAAATCAATTTATCATTTATCAAATATTGTTGTAGATACAGGCTTATCAATAGATTCGCTCTCTCCCGAAAACCTACCAGAATCAAGAGTAGAAAAAATTATTGAAGCTGAAGGTGAACAAATAACAATAATTGAAATCAAAGGACCAGTTGGTAGATTAGAAAATGCGGAGAATTGCCTTGAGGCTAATTATAATGATGCTACTCACAGTTGCTCTTAT
>NZ_JACKZS010000472.1 GCF_014222285.1 Nostoc sp. UCD121 | reverse complement strand
CATCGTCTGCTACTCCATTGCGAAAGCGTACTTCTAAGCCGTGTTCTGGCTCCCAGTCACACTCAGCTATCAACTTAAAGGTAGCAATATCTAGGTCATAATCCACATAGATATATGAGAAAGTGACCTGATCCCAGACCTGAATGGGATTAGCCAACACAGGCATTGACTCATCTCCAATCATGTCACGATATACATCATAATTTTGCAGCACAACAGGAGCAGTGATGCGTAACACATCGGGTGGCAAGGCTAAAGCCTGCCGAATAGCTTCACGCTGAAGCAATGAAAGTTCCCCAATTTGCCCCTGTTCAAAATCCACACAAATCCGTACACGGCGATCGCCCAAAACAGCACATTGTGCTAAAGTCCAGTAGTTATCTTCCAATGTCATCTGTCCAAACTCAGCATCGTAATAACTTCTTGGAGATTCCATCATCTTCAGATACTACCTTTATTCTGGGTTTCCTTAGCAACTCTAAAAACTAGTGAAAATTTTACTTTGAAATTAGTCGTACTTTTTGAGCGAGAATATCGATAGTTAAAGTTAAGTTCTGTATTTGTAACCAGCTTCTCCTTTTAGGAGTTCCCATTCACCCAAAATAGCGCAAATGCAGTTATTTAATTTGCCAAATATGTATAATGCTATCCTCATTGCTACTAACGAGGGTTTTACCATCCAAACTCAAAGCAAGCCCTAAAACCGAACTGGAACCATCTTGAAATGTATGCAACGGCTTTAAAGTCTCTAAGCTCCACAGTTTAATACTGCCATCATAATTGCCGCAAATCAGAATTTTTCCATCGGGGCTGATGGCAAGAGATTCAACTGAATTAAAATTATCAGTAAACTCATGCAGCAGTTTTCCAGTTTGAAGATTCCATAACTTTAGGGTACTAATCGCACGATTTCGAGAAACTAGCTGACCAAAACTACCACTAACAAGCTTTTTGCTATCTGGAGTAATGGCAATAGCATCAACTCCGGTTTTGTGTCCTTTGAGAATATGGCGTGTTTTTTTGGTTTGTAAATCAATCAGCCTAATTGTATTATCATCGCCACCCCCAGCACTTACAAGGGTTTGCATATCAGGGCTAAATGCAACTTTACTCACAAATCCTGAGTGTGCAGTAATGGTATCAAGCAGCTTAAGCGTGTGTAAATCCCAAAGCTTGATTGTGCCATCGTCACTGCCACTAGCAATCAATCTACCATCTGAACTAATCGCAAC
>NZ_JACKZS010000004.1 GCF_014222285.1 Nostoc sp. UCD121 | reverse complement strand
AGAGGGCAGAGGGCAGAAGGAAGAAAAGGTACAAACCTCGCTTCTTGTGGGCGAAAAATTAAAAACATTCTTTGCGAAAGCGTTGCGGCACGAAGTGCGATGCGTAGCACGAGAACATATTCGTCCGTTTCATACCTCTTCCCTTTATGGGAGAGGTTTCCCTTCTGCCTCCTGCCTCCTGCCTTCTGCCTTCGTTGATTTAGTATTTACAGCAATCATCAAACAAAATTTTGTGGAGGTTGACACAAGTTAATCTCCACATTTTTAGAGGTTGTTTGAAAAGTGGTTGGCTGTGATTTTAGGCATTTATTGATCCCCCCTAACCCCCCTTAAAAAAGGGGGGAACCGGAATCAAAGTCCCCCTTTTTAAGGGGGATTTAGGGGGATCTAAAACGTTTTGCTACCAAGAAGAGGACTTTTCAAACATCCTCTTAAACTATTTGCTGATTTATTATTAATTGCTGCGTTTTTCAATTACAGACTCAGAAGTATACCCTAATAGTCATGTATGAAAAGTCTCATTGAGAATCTTTGCTAACCAGTACTTTAAGATGTCATTATACTTTTGCTTTGCAAAGTGGGGTTTGCTTTCTCTTCGCTAACCAAGCCAGACCACCAGCAAGTATAACACCAGCGATCGCACTTGGTTCGGGTACTGTTGTCAGTGTAAGGTTCCCGCCTGTAATAGTTATACTGCCTCCTGCTCCTGAATTATTGCCGCCACCGTTGATTTGCCCAGAATTGTCAACAGTAATGCTGCCTCCTGCTCCTGAATTATTTCCACCACCGTTGATTTGCCCAGAATTGTCAACGGTAATGCTGCCTCCTATTACTGAAATATTGCCGCCAAAATTGATTTGCCCAGCAGTGCCGTTGTTAGTTGGAACCGTTACGTTACTATCATTAATGACAGTCAGTCCACTAGCATTGATCTCTACACTATTAGCATTGATCTCCACACTATTGTTGCCGTTGATAGTGCTATTGATAAATGTTACGTTACCAGTACTGTTATTTATCTTTACATCGTCACTGCTAACAGTACTATTGATAAACGTTATGTTACTAGAATTGTAACCATTGATATCACCAGCAATCGCAAGCCCGGAAAGTGTAACATCGGCGGCGGTAATATCAAACACGGGGAATTGATTATTGCCACTGATGGTAAGTAAATTAGCACCTGGGCCATTGATAGTAAGATTCTTTGCGATCGCAAGTGCCCCACTTGTCAGGGTAATTGTACTGGGATTACTACCCAATAAGAACTCTACCACGTCATTGCTACTTGCAATGTTGATAGCGTCTCGCAACGAGCCAACGCCACTGTCATCAAGATTATTAACCGTTAAAGTCGCAGCTTCGGCTGATTCCACTTGCATTATCACCAAACCCAAGGCGAAGGCTGTGGAAATAGCTTGAGCGACAACTTTTTTTCTATTGTTTTTTGCCACTTAAAACTCCTGGTATTAATTTTTAAAGGAATAAAAGAATAACTTGTACAATTACATAGATACATCATAATGTTTAAATTTAATTTGCCAAGCGGTTTTGATAATTCGCAGATTTAAAATATAATTGAATAATTTTCAGAAAGCTGTGAAATATTGCCCATATCGCTATAAATGGTTCAATATGCAGCAAAATTGTGCGTAGGCGTAGCCCGCACTTGTCTACCAGACGCTCCACTGAGCTTGTTTCCACGAAGCGGTACGGCAAGCTCAGTGTTCATCGTAGACATCGCTATTTGCTATCCTAAAAGACAGCAAATAGCGATCGCCTATTCTTCTTGATGTTGCTGCTTAAAGTCAGTTAATATTTGTTGAATTTCTTCTGCTGAGATGTCTTCTTGTTCAGATTTTGAGTATATGGTTACTAAAATAATATTTGTATCTGTTTTTAAATAATAAATTACTCGATATCCACCACTTTTACCTTTTTGAACATCACTATTTTTGATCCGTAGCTTAAAAATTGTATATCCAACTCCGGGTATCTTGTCTCCTGGTAATTCTCCTGATTGCAGTTGTTCTATTATTGGTTGAATATCATTACTAATATTCTGGTACTTTTTGGCTAAGATACGCAGATTACGTTTAAATTTAGCAGTGGCTTCGACTTGAATCAAAGGTGGTTCACTCTGCATCAATACCTTCCCACAGTTGAGATACAGGTATAGTATTTCCGGTCATCGCATCGTACCAACCTTGACGAAAACTTTCACCGGCAGACTCGACAAGCTCATCATCTTCTCCATTCTCTTCTGTGATTAGGACAATGACTCGAACGCGACTGTGTTTTGCTATAGTCAACGGCTTGTCTAAAGAAATTTGACCCAATTCGTTCACGGTTCCCTTGACTTCAATTGCTTTCATTGTCGTGAATCTGAGTTGTGCTGTTAATAGTATAGAACTTGTATATATAAGTTTTGCTTAAGCTATAGTAACGATCGCATAAGCGTTGTCACAAATAGATAAGCGTTCTTAACGAAACAACTTAATTGATAAGTTTTGTTTAAGCGTTGTGAACGAAGACATAAGTTTTGTCACAAAAACACAAGCATTCTGGACGAAACAACTTGTGTTGTGGACGAGCGCACAAGTTTTCTGTAACAACGGATAAGCATTCTGGACAAAACAACTTGTGTTGTGAACGAACAGACAAGTTTTCTGTAACAACGCATAAGCGTTCTGAACGAAACAACTTGTGTTGTGAACAAACGGACAAGTTTTGGTGACGACAACAACTTTATTCTTAACGCCCGCTTCTGTTTTGGTAACAAATTGACAAGCCGTTGCGTCGCGGAAACTTTCTTTGTAACGTAGCTACTGCAAAAATACTTAAATTATTCTTGTGAAGAGGATTTTCTTTAAGCTTTGCATCGCACGAGTAGCAATATTATGCTGATGCCAAGCTTGATAGAAACAGCGTATTGTGATATAAATTCAGTCTTTTAACCCGCGCAGGTGGTCACTGAGCTTGTCGTACCACTTCGTGGAAGCAAGCTACGCGCAGCGTCTCGTAGAGAAGTGCGGATTTTGTCTGTGTAGCCGCGATTTCTAATCGCAAGGATACTAATACCAATTCAATTAATGATTGCAATACATCCTTGGGTAAAGACGCGATTCATCGCGTCTCTACAAATAGTCTGTTTTTCGCATTCTTGTTTCAAGTTATGAATTATTAATTAGATGCTGCCTTCTCTCCCACATTACGAATTATTTCCTCCAGCGTTTGCAATAACTCTTGCTCGTTATAAGGTTTAGAAAAGTAAGCCCGCGCCCCCAATTGCATCGCTAGTTGCCGATGTTTATTGCTGCTACGAGAAGTCAGCATCGCAACTGGAATATTTTTTGTATCAACATCTGAATTCACCTTACCTAAAAAGCCATAACCATCAAGACGAGGCATTTCAATATCACAAATTACTGCTTCAACTCTCAATCCACTATGGAGTTTTTCTAAAGCATCTTGACCATCTTTAGCTTGCTCTACTTGATACCCTCCCTTTTCAAGGGTCAAGGCTAAAAAGCGGCGAACATTAATTGAGTCATCTACAATTAAAATTGTGCCTTTCTGCTTAACAGAAGATGCTGATATTTTGTTCTCATCAAATATCAAGAACGGTGTTTTTAACCTTGCTGATGGTAATTGAATACCTTTAGGAGTCCGGCGATTTGTAGCAATCCAATACAGCAATTCATTGACATTAACTAGTGGCACTACTCGACCATCACCGAGAATTGTGCAGTTACTGAAGCCTTCCGGTAAAGGTATATTTCCCTCAACTTGGCGAATAGCAACTTCTTGTTCACCCCAGCAACGGTCTATTTGGATTGCTACTGGCTGATTATTGCCTTTGACTACTAACACGCTGTTAGCATTAATTGCTGCCGGAGTCTCTAATTCTGAGGTATCGTAGCGCAGACAATTAAACTCTAAATAAGGAGTCAGGCGAATCAGTGGCAGCATGGTTCCTTGCCAATTTAGAACTTCGCTACCTGCCATTTGGAAAACTCGCTCTTGTTGGAGTAAGAATATTTCTGAAATGACATCTGTGGGAAATGCCAACAGCATTTTGTTGATTTCTACCAGCAGAACTCGCGCAACCGAAAGTGTAAATGGTACTGATAGGGTGAAAGTAGTACCAACTCCTGGTTCTGTATCAACTTTCACATCTCCTCGAATTAGTTTGAGGTTGTTACGAACTACATCCATGCCGACACCTCGACCAGATAATGCTGTAACTTGCTCAGAAGTGGTAAAACCTGGTTCAAAAATTAGTGATAATAGTTCTTCATCACTAGCATTTGCGAGTAGAGAAGCATCTAATCCCATCGCTAGGGCGCGGGTGCGAATTTTCTCCAAAGAAATGCCCCAACCATCATCACGGATGCTAATCAGGGTGCGATTACTACGGTGACTAGCTGTAATTTCAATCAATCCTTGTTCTGGTTTACCTAAAAGGCGACGAGTGCCAGAGTCTTCAATACCATGATCGAAAGCATTCCTTAAGAGATGCATTAAAGGTTCGTTTAATGTTTCTAAAATGCTGCGTTCAATTAAAGTATTGCCGCCTTCAATTTTTAACTGAACATTTTTTCCATACTCTACATTTAAATCGCGCAAGGCTCTAGGAAAACGTTCGGTCAAATCGGACAGTGGCCGCATTCGGATGTGATTTAACTTTGTCTGTAACTGTTTGGATGTTTTGTTGATTTTACGAGCGATTTGGTCTGTATCATCTACACTGAGTTGCACATCAGTTGTAACTTCCTGTACCTGAACAATGGTTTCCATAACTTCCTGCGATCGCAGGTTTAAATCGTTATAGCGATCCATTTCTAAGGCATCAAATTCTCTGTCTGTGCCTTGTGTTTGCTGGCCATTTTCAGGTTGTACCCGTAGCCCAGCAGCTTGAGTAGAAATTTTGTCATAAGCTATACGCAAGTCCTGGTTTTCTCGGTCGAGAACTTGTACTCGCTGGTTCAGGTTCCGAACGAGTTTGCGTAATCTTTCTAGTTGCGAGTTTAAGCCATTTCGCTGAACAATCAGTTCGCCAAATAAATCATTAATTTGCTCTAGTTGTTTACTGGGAACTCGAACGCTATTTTCATGAATTTCCCGATCTTTAACAACGCCGTTTGACTCTCCTTTTCCTTCGTTAGATTTAGCATCGGCAGGATTATTTTCTCTAGCAAATATGGGATTTTGTTCTGTAACATTGATAGAATTAACATCATCTGCAAATTCTGCATCTACAAATGTAAAATTAGCAGCGATACCTGCGCCAGGATGCGCCAACGCTTCATCATTAGTCCAATTTTCTCTAGTGTTTTCTGGCTGCCAAACAGGTGTTGGCACTGCTTCTGGCTCGACAATATCTATGTGTGCGATGGGAAGCTGTGGTATTACTTCTGCTGCTGGTAATAGTAGCGGTGATTGTGTATAACTAGCAAAATCAAGTTCTGTAGGTAAGTTATCTAATTGATTTGTCAGCACCAAAGCTTGCGATCGCCGCCATGCTTGCAATGCTAATTGGGCAATTTCGGGAATGTGATCGCTGCTAACCGTTTCTAATTGCTGCGTTACTGACTCACAAAGCTTGCTAAAAGCTGCCAACTGGAGCATTTCACCCAAACCGCCCAATTCCGCTGCCATGATCACAATTTCTTCATGCAAACCAGGCTGTTCGCTATCTGCCAATATAGATTCTAAACGCTGCAAACACTCTTCTACTTCTGTGGCAAATAGCAAGGGGATAACATCTTGCCCATCCTCTGGGGATAGCATGGATGAGGCATCCTCCGGGGTGGGGTCGCCCAAGCGATCGTGCAACTCATCAAAAACTGGGTAACAAAAAGTTGCTAACCACGCATCTTCAACAACATTTCCTTCTGCCAACAATTCGACAATCTGACGCAGCCAATCAACTCCAGATAGCAATAAACTTTGTAACTGGGTGTCAATTTCTAGGGAATTTTTTTTAGTTTTTAAAACTTTAAAAGAATCTTCCAAACGATGAGATAAATGACTTAGCGATTTAAATCCCATCATCCCCGCGCCACCTTTAATAGAATGAGCGGCTCGGAGTGCGGCATTTATTTTCTCTAAATCAATGCGGTTAGTAGTATCAATTTCTAGCAATACCCCTTCTAAGGTATTTAAGTAATCAGTTGCTTCTTCCAGAAACTGCATCTGGATTTCTAATTCTTTGTCTTGTAACATGGTTTTTGTTAATAGTCATTTGTCATTTGTCATTTGTCATTTGTCAGTAGTAAGTATTGAAAAACAAACAACTGACAAATTACCACTAACTAACTTTGAAAGCCTCAACAGTCTCTTGTAACTGTTGAGAAATCTCCACGGTTTGTTGTAGAGATTCGGAAACTTGACGAGAAGAATTGCTGGTGCGTTGTGATATAGCAGCAATATCTTTCATCAATTGGCTAACACTTTGTGATGTTTCAACTTGAGATGCAGTTGCAGTAGAAATCGACTGTACTAAGGAGTCAATTTGACGCGATACATCCAAAATTTCACTCAGGCTTTGTTTAGCCTCCTCCACAATTAGAGTTCCTTCCACCACTTGGGTAGTGCCTATTTCCATCGCCTGAACCACTTCACTGGTTTCTCGTTGAATATTTTCAACAATTTGTTCAATTTCTTGGGTTGCTGCGGCACTCCTGACTGCTAATTCGCCGACTTCTTCAGCAACTACGGCAAAACCTTGACCTTCTTCACCTGCACGCGCTGCTTCAATGCCGGCGTTAATGGCTAGTAAGTTAGTTTGAATGGCGATTTGATTAATCAAGGAAACTACACGGGAAATTTGTTGCGAAGATTCTCCCAAACGTTTCACTTTCTTAGCAGTTTCACCCACAGTTTCCCGTAAAGACAGGATATTTTGTACTGTCAAATCCATCGCGTGTCCACTCTTAGTAGCGGTGTTAGCCGCATGATTGGCAACGAAAGCAGCTTTTTCGGCGCTTTCGGCTACAGCTTTCATGGATTGGGTCATTTGGTCAACAGCATCTAGGGTGCGGTTGATTTCGGCAGCTTGCGTAAGTGCTTCTTCTGCTAAATGGCGCATTGCTCCTTCGTTAGAACCAATGGCAGTATTAACGTGGGTGGCAGCTTTTTGAACTTGGGTAACAATATCGCGGAGACTTTCGACAATTGAGTTGAAAAAGTCGGCAACAGTGCCAATTTCTCCAGCCGTCACGTCTGCACGTACTGTCAAGTCGCCTCTAGCTGCACCTTCTACGTCGTTGAGTAGTTCTAAAAGTTGTTGTTGCAGTGTTTCTTTTTGATGCCGTTCATCGTCAGAATCGGTGATTCCAGTATTTCTAACTTGTTCTATCTTCTCTAATAACTTGGCTTGTTCTAAGGCATAGCCGACTTGAGTTGCTATCTGTTGAAATAAGTCAATTTCCGGCTGTTGCCAAACACGGGCAGTTTCGCAATGATGAGCAATTAATAAGCCTAAAAGTTGCTCTTGGACAAGAATTGGTACAACCAAATTACCTTTGACCGCAAATTTTTCTAATAGTTGAATGTAACTGTTGGCATTTTTCAGACTTTGGTCTTGATGAATATTTGCAACTGCTTGCACCTGTCCATCGCGCTCGGTTTCTATATAACGCTCCCGAAAATAAGGATCGTCGATTTTTACTCCGAGCATTTCCGGCCAATTACCAGTTACCGATTCCGCAACAACAACGCCATCCCGATTATCTGAATTTAGACTATAAATTATTACCCGGTCTGTTTTTAGGACTTGGCGAACTTCTTTCACTGCTGCGTGATAAATATCTTCCGTTTTCAGACTTTTCCGAATTCGTAGGGTAATATCTGCTAGTAATTTTGCCCCTTCAACGTCTACTTCTTGTTCTTTAACTAACACCTGCAATTGTTCGGCCATCAGGTTGATATTTGCACTCAATACTCCTAATTCGTCTTCTCTTTCGATTTCCACACGGGTATTGAATTTACCTTGACCAAGCTTTGCTAATGCCGCAGTTGCAGTCAGAATTGGCAGTGTAGTAAGTTTAGCTAACCAAGATGCGATCGCACCTACAATCAATGCTGTCAGTGCTGTACCAATCGCTATAGTCCACAATAACTGTCTTTGCGGCTCAAATACAGTTGCAGTATCTGTGGACAAAAGTACTTGCCAGTTTAAATCAGGTAAGCCATCTAGCTTGGTGGCTGGTACGTAGCTGACTAATTTTTGTCTTTTGTCAGTTTTGGGAACATCTATAAAACTATCTACCTTGTTTGCTGTCAGCAGTTTAGGTAAATTAGCATACTCTCCCTTTGCCTCTTTCCCCAATAATCCCTTTTGGGGACTCAAGAAAACTGTTCCCGAAGCATCAAGCAACTGGTATTGTTGTCCATTGGCTACGTAGTTTTTGATGACTTCTTCTAAGGATGTCACAGGCAGCCGCGCTCTTACCACGCCAATAGTTTGGCCCGTCCTTTTCTCTTTCACAGGTGCAGCTATATAAATACTCACTACACCAGTATTTTTTACTGCTTCCGATTTACTGATGACAGGAGTATCTTTTTGTAAAACGTCTTGAAAGTAGGCAAGGTCTTTTTGATTATCTAGAGGTTCGCCTGTGGATTGGACAATCAAGTTACCTTGACGATCAAAAACAGCCACGCTGTCATAAGCTTTGTAGACTTCGACAATTCGATCTAAAACTGCTTGCTTATCTTGAGTACGAGTTTGGGAACTTGTCAAGAAAGGTAAACTTGATATTACCTGAATATCCCCGTAACGTCCCAGCATAAAGCGGTTAATTTTATCACTTAACCCTGTTGCTTCAGCTTGTTGAGACTGGGTAATTTGCTTAGTAATGGACTTGTTCGCAAAAGTAAAAGCGATCGCACCAATGCCCAATACTGGTATTGTACCGATTGCGATCGCTAAAATAGTCGCCTTCTTAGCCAATCCGAGTTTTGTAAAAAATGCAAAAGCCTGATTTAGCGAAGAATTATTAGCAATTCCGTTAGTATTCTTATTTGGTAGTTTTATCACACTACTAGTTATTTTTTGGGATGAAATCAGCGATGCTCTATTTTGAGCGCTGCTACCTTGATTCGTGTTGGTTTTATTAAACATAAAAGTACTTCTCCTAACTATGTGAATAAGAACACTAAAAATCCTTTTTAGTAGTACATTTTAATCACTGCGGAGAATAGAAGACTGCCCAATTGCCTGTGCATCTAATACCAGCAAGATTTCTTCTTGTTGGACAACGCAACCACATAAATAAGGAACTAAACTGGATGCCACTTGTCCTATAGGAGAATGAATCTCATCAGCAATGAACTTAGTTGTACCTTTGATTTCTTGCACAACTAAACCTAACACCAATGATTCCACTTGAATAACGATCGTACTGTATTGCCGCAGTCGATAATCTAGAGATTCTAAATTGAGCATTCTTGGCAAATCAACTACCCAAATTATCCGACTCCGCCAATTCATTAATCCTAATATGCAGGTGGGCATATTAGGCATTGAGGTTACTGATTCAATAGGCACAAGAATTGCTTCTTGCGTATGCTTCATTGATAAAACAGCAGCAGTCTGTTGATTTAGCTGAAACTTCAGATAACTATCTGTTAAATTATTTTGAGTTGGTTTTAAAGGAAGTGTAATGTTTGTAGTAGTCATTGATTCAAATTACCACTGATTTAATAGTACGTAGGAGATGTTCACGGGTGTAAGGTTTAGTTATGTAGGCATCTGCACCTTGTCTCATTGCCCATAAACGGTCAATTTCTTGGTTTTTAGAACTACAAATCACAATCGGCACTTTTGCAGTAATCGGATTTCTTCTCAGAGAACGACACAATTCAAATCCGCTCATCTCTGGCATTACTACATCAGTAACGATCGCATCTGGTTTTTCTAACACAGCTTTTTCTAAACCCTCTTTTGCACCACTTGCTTTAATTACGTTGTAACCACTCTCTTTGAGATAATGGCTCATTAGTTCCAATTCACTGGGAGAATCTTCTACAATCAAAATTGTGCCAAGTAAAGTCAGACTCACTATATAAATCTCCTAAAAAATAACTTAAGGCGATTAAATTTGCTTATAGTTATTGATTGCTACTAAAATTAACCAAGATGTTTAAAAACCATTCTTAGCAATTCTGATTGTGTAAAAGGCTTAGTCAAATATCCTGACGACCTAACCATTTTCGCTTTTGCCCTGTCGATAAATCCTGTTCTACCAGTCACCATAATGATAGGTGTGTGTTTAAAAGCTGAATGTTTTCGTAATAAGGAACATAGCTCATAACCATCTAAGCTCGGCATCTCAACATCTAGTAAAATTAGATCAGGCTTACTCCGCAAAATTTGCATTAAAGCCTTCACCGGATCGTTGATCATGACAACAGAAAATGTATTTTCATCCAAAAAGTGTTTAATAGAATTTAAAACTGTTTGGCTATCATCAATGCAGGCAATTGTATATAGCTTTTTGGCAGTAGGTAGCTGATTAGTTTTATTATTTTCAGGAGTATCAAAGTTGATTGATATCGGCAACTTTTGCCCAAGTTTTATTTGTAGTGGTGGCTGGATTTGAGATGGTTGTATTTTAGATAAAACTTGAGAACCTGTACCAGACGGAATTGATGACTGGATATTTTGCCGATTTCTTAACTGTCTTTGACAGTGTTCAACAAGTAACCGTAAATCCAGGCGACAGAACTTTGGTAGTTCATCCAAAGAGCTTTCCGGGCTGAATTCATAGCTACCTTCTTTTAAACACAAGAATGATTCCAGTACTTCTTTTGCCAATTCGTCTATCAGGCTTGCTGCTTGTACAGCAGTAATATAGTCCTGATTGACTAACCAACAAATAGCTTGGTAATCCGCATTGGGTATTGATTGATGTTCATTCTTCGTCTCGAACATCAACCGCATTTGCACGCGAGTGGCGCTGTTGAGAGCAGGAATCTGCTGGCTTAAGCGTCGCAAGTGACTGTCAAGCCGCTCAAACAGTTTATCTGAATAGGAGGCATAAGTAAGTTTACCGTCCTCTAGATAAATTGACCAAGAAACTATTCCAGTAAATATGCTTAAGCACCCTGTAGCATGGCGGCTGGTTAATTGTGCCAACAGAGATAGTGGATGTAGTTTCTGGAACAACCTGTAGCTACCTATAGGAGTTGTGCTCATTTTGCTTTTACTTCAGCTAAATTCGATACGTGTAAGCTAAATTCGTATAGAGTTATTCCACATTTGAAATCAGCTAAAAAGCATCAAACTTTTGTATTTTAAAGTACATCAGTTTATATCTAGGCTTGTGGTAAAACTCAACGAAAGTAGCGTTATTTTCAGATGAGTAAATCTTAGTAAATTCATAAATCGTTATTAATTTACTTACTGTTACTGAGATTGATAAACATCTTGCGAGAATAAGACATAAAAATGTCAAGACTAGATGAAGCCACTTTCCATTGAGTAGCCCCCATCTGACCACAGGAATAATACTGATTTTGTAGATAATGATATATTTTAATTTATGTATTTACACTGAAGTAAGCTCTATTTTTGAAGGAGCTAAACGCTAGATGAAGCCACTTTGTATCGAGTTGCTTCAGCTTGACCACAGTAATAATACTGGTTTATTGATAATAATAAATTGATTTTTTTATATATTTTAGTTTCATGAACAGAGATAATAGTATGTCTTATTTCACTGTTCATACCTCGGTAGATGCTGCAAAAGCCTGATCAGCAGAATTTCTCGAAAAGTCCCAGAAAAAGTATTAGCAGCAGGATTAGTAGTTTTCTATTCTATAACTACGTCATGGTGAGAACTTTCGATGATATATATCTGCGCTATCAATAATTTTGTTTCACAGGAAAATCAGGAATGGGATCTGCAATTTGTGCTGAGGAAATATTAGAAAATACTAAGTTGAAAAGCAAAACTAGGCAGATACCAATTAAAAATGATGATTTATATTTCATTTATGGCGTGATTAAGGTGTTTGTCTCAATGACAATAATCTGTCACCAACAAAAAAATTAGTCACTGCACAATATAACTACCAGCCTATATAAGGCAATTCAATTTATTAAAAATGCGGATAAAAGGACTTGAACCTTCACTCCTTTCGGAACTAGAACCTAAATCTAGCGCGTCTGCCAATTTCGCCATATCCGCATCAGTTTATTATCATACCATAAGAAATTATTTTTGGGAATAGGGAATAAGGGGGACAAGGGGAAATTATTGAACAAGTCTCTTCCATGCCCCATGCCCCATGCCCAATGCCCAATTACATGACCGCAACACGAGGCAGACGATGCTTAAACCCACAGAGAATTTCCCATGAAATAGTGTTTAGTTGTTCTGCCCAATCGTCTGCGGAAATTTGTTCTTTTCCCTGTTCCCCTAGTAAGGTGACTACTTCTCCTTCTTGGATATTGGGTATGGCACTTACATCCAACATCAACTGATCCATTGTAATTGTGCCGATTTGCGACACTCTCTGACCGCGAATTAACACCTGCATTTTGTTAGAAAGACTGCGAGGAACACCGTCAGCATAGCCAATTCCGACAACAGCGAGGCGAAGTTCACGCGGGGCAATAAATTTATGCCCGTAACTGACAGCAGTTCCTGCGGCAATTGTTTTAACTTGGGTGACTCGTGCTTTAAGTTGCAAAACGGGCTTGAGATTGATCGCATTTTGTAAATGCGGCGCTGGGTAGAGTCCGTAAACTGCTAAACCTACACGCACAATATCGTAATGCAATGCCGGATTTGTAAGTGCGGCGGCTGAGTTTGCCAAGTGCAAGCAAGGCACTTCAATTCCCATTGCTTTTATTTGAGCGATCGCTTCCTCAAATCGTCTATGCTGTTCTTCCATTGCCGTTGTATCAGGATCGTCTGCTGTTGCCAAATGAGAATAAATACTGGCAATAGATAGATGTGGTAAGCGCTGCACTAATTGCACAAATTCACCAGCTTGCTGCCAATTAGTTCCTAACCTAGACATACCCGTATCTAATTTGATGTGTACGGGCACTGGCGAACCATGATTCATGGATTCCAGGATATTGGAAAATACCAAAGCTTGTTTAGGGCTACAAAGTGTGGGCTGAAGTTTCCATTGTGCGATCGCATGAATCTGCTCTGGTGTATGAGTTGCTCCTAAAATCAAAATGGGCGCTTCAATCCCGCCTTCTCGCAATTGAATAGCTTCTGGAACTGTAGCGACTCCCAGCCAACTAGCTCCCGATTGAATTACAGTTTGGGCAACTGTCACCGCACCATGTCCATAAGCATCAGCTTTTACTACTGCCATCAACTGGGTACGCGGCGATAAAAACTTCACCAATTGCTGTACGTTGTACGACAACGCCCCCAAATCAATTTCTACCCAAGCTCGTTGCGAAAACCACGCGTAGGTATCGCACTGCTGGTTAGGAACCACACCAGGGATTTGTTTGCCACTTAACATTTCTACTGACTCCTATCCCACCACGGCTAAACTTTCAAGTTATCTATCTATACACGCTCCTAAAAGCGAGATCAGATTAACTAGGAAGTTTAACCTTCATATTGGAAGTGATACAAGATGTTGCAGTAGTAAACTAAAAGTTAAGATTTATGAATAGGGAGTTAGAGGTAAATGTTATAGCTCGGTTTTTTGCTGTGTTATTTGCATTAACCTACGTAAAAATATTGAGCTAAAGTATGAAGCTTTACTTATAACTGCAAACTCTTCACTCATAACTTTTAAGTCATAAATTAATTGCTGAATTCTGCCGAAAGTATAATTTATTCTCATCTCCCTAGCAGGGTGTATTTGTGTTAACATTTATGTAAAGCTAATACCCTGAGCGCAGATAAATGGGGAAGGTTTTAGTCTTAAACGCATCTTACGAACCTCTCAATATAACGAGTTGGCGGCGTGCTGTGGTTCTGTTAATCAAGGGCAAAGCAGAACGCGTAGAACACAACGGTAAATTTTTGTACTCCGATTTTCCGTTGCCGACCGTGATCCGATTGCGTCATTACGTGCGTGTTCCTTACAAAGAAATTCCTCTGACTCGCCGAAATATCTTGCACCGTGATGGTCATGCCTGTCAATACTGTGGTTACACAGGAGATGAGTTGACTCTAGACCATGTAATACCGCGATCGCGCGGCGGGGGTGATAGCTGGGAGAACATTGTGACAGCTTGTGTCCGTTGCAATGTTAAAAAAGGCAGTCGGACTCCCCATGAAGCTCACATGCCTTTACGTCATCCCCCCCGCCAACCTTATAGCAGCCTCTATTTCGAGGTCAGCAAACACCTTAAGAGTGGACTGCATACAGAGTGGCAAAAGTATGTTATAGGTCTTTGAGCAAAAATATAAAGGAGCAAAGGAGAAAGACGAAATACCTTATTGCTTTGGGATACACTCAACGACTTTAGTTGTTGGGTGTTGAGAGGTTGCTGGTTATACGATCTGCAACGAAGCGATCACGTCTGGTAGACAGGCACAATGGAGAAACGCTCAAGCCTCTACACTTGTGTATGGGGTTTCCCTTTTGCTCCCCATTCTGAATTTCCAGAATTTTCAAAGGCCATACAAACAGGCGTTGTTAACCAAAAATAATTGTTAATTGCTCAATAGTCATAAAAATGAGATTATTGAGCATAAGAATATTTGAATATCAAACACTAACCCTAAAGTATAAGATAGAAAGTAGACCCTAAGTTAGATAAAAATCCTGCTGGTTCAATTTACGGAAGATGAAAAAAGCTCCTCAAACAAGTTTATGCTCCCAAATACAGCCAAATATACTAAACTTTCTTGTCTTCAGGACTCATACATCCTTTAGTAGAATTTAGTTGATGTCAAGCGCTGTTACTGACAAAAAATATACTTAGATGTATAGTGCAATGTCTTTATATTTTTGCGAAGATCAAAATAATGTGGCTGAATTCAGTGAATAGCTGATCTTAGTATTTCTGAATTAAAGGAGCCTCACACTTAAAAAAAAGTTCCCTATGTATTTAAATTCTCCCGTTACTCAGTTTGAGAATTTGTCATTGACCACAACAGAGCCAAACCCAGAGGAACCTGAAATCGAGAAAGCGCCAGTGGAAGTTGCATTTAAAAGTCCATCATTACCGCCATCGGTAGGTGAAGGAGCTATATTTCTTAGTCAACGTGGTAATTCTCTGGCACAACAAAAGTCCGAAGAACTGCAAAAAAACCTTTTGGCACATCGACACGATCGCCAACTGGTAATTTTGCAAGATTTTCCTGACCCTGATGCCCTTTCTTGTGCATGGGCTTATCAGTTAATTGCCCAGCAATATGATATCAAATGCGAAATCATTTATGCTGGCGCATTGAGCCATCAAGAAAATATTGCCTTGGTAAGGCTGACTAACTTACCTATCCAACGCTGGACACCGCAAACCTTGAAAACTAAAGATTTGTCATCTTATCAAGGTTTTGTATTAATTGATAACCAGGGAACTACTTCACAGCTACTATCAGCAGTGCAGCAGGCTAAGATTCCCTTAGTGGTACTCGTTGACCATCATAGTATCCAAGGCGATCTGCACTCAGAGTTTGAGGATATTCGCCCTTACGTAAGAGCAACGGCAACAATTTTTACGCAGTATCTGCAAACGGGGTTATTGGCATTAGATAGCAGCATAAATCAACACGTTAAATGTGCAACTGCCTTGATGCACGGCTTGCGATCGGATACAAATCGGTTAATGCAAGCTCAAGAAGAAGACTTTATGGCAGCTGCTTATTTAAGCCGATTTTATGATGCCCAATTGCTAAACGCCATTTTACAGGCGAACCGTTCCAAGCGGGTAATGGATGTGATCGAGCGATCGCTAAAAAATCGCATCGTCCAAAATAACTTTTCCATTGCTGGTGTAGGTTACTTACGCTACGATGACCGCGATGCCATCCCCCAAGCGGCTGATTTTCTCGTCACCGAAGAAAACGTTCACACTGCCGTAGTTTATGGCATTGTTCACGATGAAGACGATGAACTGGAAATAGTCATCGGTTCCCTGAGAACTAGCAAACTGACCCTTGACCCTGATGAATTCATCAAAGAAGCCTTCGGACAAGATAGCGCCGGGCGGTTTTTTGGCGGTGGAAGGACAAGCGCAGGCGGCTTTGAAATTCCGATGGGCTTCTTATCTGGCAGTAACGAAAATTCCGCTTATGCGAAAATGAAATGGGAAGTATTCGACGCTCAAATTAAGCAAAAACTGCTGAGGTTGGTTAATCCTAGAGACAACCCGATTCAGTCGGAGTAAAGGGAACTCAAGGAGAGGCGGAGAACTCCTAACTAATGCAGCAGTCAAAGTGTTTGTTCAGATAGCATCCCTTCCCGATTTTTGATAAAAGTCGGGAATTTGGGTTTTATGACGGAGACTGAACTAAATCAAAGTTAACTTGCGCCTACTTATTTATTTGTGAAGAAGGAGCGCCATGAAATCTTTAAAACTCCAAATCTTACAAACTCTGTATGAGCAAGATTTTTATGCTTGGGTAGAGCAGACAGCAGAGCTTTTGCGATCGCACCAATGGGACATCCTAGATTTAGAACACTTAATTGAGGAAGTGGTGGACTTGGGTAAGAGTCAACAACGGGCGTTGCAAAGTGCGTTGCGGTTAGTCTTATCGCATTTGTTGAAATGGAAGTATCAACCAGAACGTCGTAGTCACAGTTGGCAAGTGACCATTACCCGTGAGCGACTGAATATAGATGAATTGCTGCAAGAAAGTCCCAGCTTGCGGCGTTTTTTAAATGATGCCGAGTGGATAAATACTACCTATCAAAGAGCGCGGCGAGAGGCAATGGTGGAAACAAGTTTATCAGAAGATAACTTTGCGATCGTTTGTCCGTTTTCTGTTGATGAGATTTTAGACTTAGACTTTTATCATAATGCTGAGGAATAATCGTAAAGTTATTTACCCTCTAACAACCGCTAATCATAGTCTAAATTAAGCAAATATACGGATTATATTTAGTATGATAAATGGCTAGCATCATGGCAATCATGATTAGTCAATTTTATTTTTGATGGAAACTATAATTTTTCTTTGCAACGGTGAAGCAAAATATAACAGTGGACAAGGAATCATTAAAAATAGTAAACTTCCTGGCTTGATAAAGTCAGAAATTTCGTCAGGAGAATACTACGAAATATCCTGGAGTTGCTCGAATTCTAGATTCATATAGGTTGGAGATAGAGCCTACTTTCAGAGAAGCGGAAATACTGGCAATGAACCTAGTGGCTTTATTGCTGCTGGTCATATTATTGCAGCACCAAAAGATTATCAACCAAAGGTTCTAGATAGCAAAAAATATTCAGATTTAAGTGAAGCGTACATATCCGATAATGCTGGATGTTTTTTCGTTTACATTCAAATAGATTCAGTTGTTGATTTTGATTTCCCTCTGGAACAAAAGAATTTAAGAAGATTACCTCAATTTCAAGGTATAAATTTTAATTTTGGAGGTGGCGGTTGTAGATTCAATAGTAAAGCTGCTCCCTTTTTAGATTCAGAATGGAAAGAACATTCTCTCAAATATCAAAGGTTAGAAAAAGGGCGAAGACTTGTTGATGTATTTGTTGACCAAGGAGATGATTGGAAGAAAAAAAAGCAGTATCAAGCTGCAATTGATGCTTATCAACTAGCTTTGGAAGTTGATCCAAAAGATGGCAAAGCAATTGAGAGAATAAAGAATTGTAAATCAATTATTAAGAGGGAGAGTGAGATATCTAAGCCTCCAGAAGCACCGATAGAACCGGAGCCAAAAATACTGCTGATTGAGCCAGAGCCATTGCCAGAGACGAATGAATTATTGCCTGCGATAGAAGAGCGAAAATTTCTTCACTTTTACAAGTGATACTGAGGCTCGTCAAAAAATTGCTGTATCAATAGTTAGGAGGCAGGGTCAATCACAGTTTCGTCAATCTTTGCTGAAAGCCTATTCTTGCAAATGTGCAATTACAAATTTTGATGCTGAGGCTGCACTTGAAGCTGCCCACATTATTCCTTATATTGAAACCGAAAATAATGATCCGTCAAATGGTTTATTGTTACGTGCTGATTTACATACCTTATTTGACTTAAACCTCATTGCCATTAATCCAAAAACAATGATGGTGCATATTTCCCCAATTCTTCAAACCACTGAGTATCGAAGAATTGATGGGATAAAGTTGCGAGTTCCAGAAGATCAAATTTGCCATCCAAAACAAGAGTATTTAAAACAGAGGTTTGATCAGTGTAAATGGTGTCCTACTGTTTAATAATTTAAAATCAGATCAACGAATACGTAATAATAATTAAGATTAGGATAGATTAAGTCACACCAGACGTGAATCCTAACTAAGCAAGGGCTACGTTAATAAAACTAAAAGAATGGAACTATACTTAATTCGTCATGGCATCGCCGAAGACAAGGGATTAGGCATCAAGGATGAGGAACGCAGCCTTACCAAAGAAGGAAGGCAAAAAACTGAGAAAGTTGCCCAGAAACTTGTTAAATTGGGTTTAAGCTTTGATTTGATTCTCACCAGCCCATTAGTGCGGGCCCGCCAAACGGCTGAAATCCTGATAGCAGAAAAACTAAGCTCTCAGTTAGAGGAATCTAACCACCTCGCCCACGATGGTCAAATTTCTAATTGGCTAAAAAACTGGTTAGAACCGAGAAATTATTCCCAAAATACCCAACTGGCGCTGGTTGGACACGAACCTGATTTGACCAATTGGGCAGAAATTCTCCTGTGGGGAGAAGTCAAAGAAAGCTTAGTCTTGAAAAAAGCAGGTATGATTGGGATAAAACTACCAGAAACAGGTTCTCCTCTGGGTCGGAGTCAGATGTTTTGGTTGACACCACCCAAGTACCTGCTATAACAGTTTTCCAACATTTTCGATTGTTGTTAGAACGGATACTGTTATGGCGACAATAAATTTCTGGTAAGTTAGCTTGATCAGATATTTCAAAAAGCAAATGGTGGTGCCATGATGGTGTGCGAATACAAGCCTGGTTTAGAAGGCATTCCCGCCGCTCAATCAAGTATCAGCTATGTTGATGGGCAAAAAGGAATACTAGAATATCGTGGCATCCGGATTGAGGAACTAGCAGAAAAAAGTACATTCCTAGAAACTGCTTATCTCTTAATCTGGGGTGAACTGCCAAGCAAGGAAGAACTGGAAGGATTTGAGCATGAAGTTCGTTACCACCGGCGGATAAAATACCGCATTCGGGACATGATGAAATGCTTTCCAGAAAGCGGCCACCCAATGGATGCCCTACAAGCCTCTGCTGCTGCTTTAGGTTTGTTTTATTCACTCCGGGATTTACATAATCCTGCCTACATTCGAGATTCCGTGGTGCGCCTGATAGCAACCATTCCGACGATGGTGGCGGCGTTCCAACTGATGCGAAAAGGCAATGACCCGGTACGTCCCCGTGATGACTTAGACTATTCGTCCAACTTTCTATACATGCTCGATGAGAAAGAACCCGATCCTTTAATGGCGCGGATTTTTGATATCTGCTTGATACTTCAAGTCGAGCATACAATGAATGCTTCTACCTTCAGTGCTAGGGTGACAGCTTCTACCTTAACTGATCCTTACGCTGTGGTTGCTAGTGCTGTGGGAACATTAGGTGGGCCCCTGCATGGTGGAGCCAATGAAGAAGTAATTCAGATGTTGGAAAAAATTGGCTCTGTAGAAAATGTCCGTCCTTACATAGATCATTGTCTAGAAACTAAATCTAAGATTATGGGCTTTGGACATCGTGTGTATAAAGTAAAAGACCCACGAGCCATAATTTTACAAGGTCTAGCAGAGCAACTGTTTGAGAAGTTTGGCTATGACAAATTCTATGACATTGCTCAAGAAATGGAACGAGTGGTAGAGGAAAAACTCGGTAGCAAAGGGATTTATCCCAATATTGACTTTTACTCAGGTTTGGTGTATAGGAAGATGGGGATTCCTACAGACTTGTTTACACCAATATTTGCGATCGCTCGGGTTGCCGGTTGGCTAGCCCACTGGAAAGAACAATTAGAAGAAAACCGGATTTTCCGTCCTACCCAGGTTTACAACGGTCTGCACGAAGTTACTTATACTCCCATTGACCAACGGTAATTAGGGATTGGGGATTGGGCATGGGGCATAGTTATTCTCCTTGTCCCCTTGTCCCCTTGTCCCCTTGTCCCCTTGTCCCCTTGTCCCTTCGTCTCACTTGCTCCTTGAATAGCCAATCCCAATGCCAATCATAAGTAGAAGTTCTCATATCGCTTCAGAGGGCTAAAACCATCCAAGGATATACTAGGCATGGGAATTAGCGACAAATCTTCTATCAAGCATCATCTGGGCAAAAATTAAAAATGGGTGAATTTACAGGTATTAATTTAACTAATAGTTGTAATTCACTATGACTCGATGTCTTAAAGAGCGGAAACATGAACTCAGGAATAGACCTCCAAGGAACTTTTATTGAATCCCTCCGGGATTTAGGTATACCAGCAGGAACAGCCAAAGCGATTTGGATGCCTCTGCCAATGATACTGATGCTGATTGGGGCAACAGTGGGGGTATTAGTTGCTACTTGGCTAGAACGGAAAATTTCCGCTTCCGCACAGCAGCGAATTGGGCCAGAATACCAGGGGCCTTTTGGTTTGCTTGTACCTGTAGCTGATGGTTTGAAGCTGGTATTTAAAGAAGATATAGTACCAGCCAAGTCTGACCCCTGGCTGTTTACCCTGGGCCCAATTATTGTTGTAATTCCGGTGTTTCTGTCGTTCTTGATCGTTCCCTTTGGGCAGAATATCGTTATTAGCAATGTGGGCATGGGCGTATTCTTGTGGATTGCCTTGTCAAGCATTCAACCCATTGGCTTGCTAATGGCTGGCTACGCATCTAATAACAAATACTCCCTCTTAGGGGGCTTACGGGCAGCAGCGCAATCTATTAGCTATGAAATTCCTTTGGCGCTGGCGGTGTTAGCGATCGCTATGATGTCTAACAGCCTCAGCACTGTTGATATTGTCAATCAACAATCTGGCTACGGCATTCTGGGCTGGAACATTTGGCGACAACCAATCGGTTTTCTGATCTTTTGGATAGCCGCTCTAGCTGAATGCGAACGATTACCCTTTGACTTACCTGAAGCGGAAGAAGAAATCGTCGCAGGTTATCAGACTGAATACTCAGGCATGAAATTCGGTCTTTTCTACCTGGGTTCCTACGTTAACTTGATCCTCTCATCCTTACTAGTAGCAATTCTCTACCTGGGCGGTTGGGACTTTCCTATTCCCCTCAACCTCATCGCTGGTTGGCTGGGAGTCAGTGAATTAAATCCCGTGTTCCAAATAGTAACTGCTTCTTTGGGAATCACGATGACCGTCTTCAAAGCCTATTTACTAGTGTTTGTCGCCATCCTGTTGCGCTGGACAGTGCCACGGGTACGGATTGACCAACTGTTAGATTTAGGATGGAAGTTTTTGTTGCCAGTTGGTTTGGTTAATCTTCTATTAACCGCCGCTCTGAAACTAGCCTTTCCCTTCGCTTTTGGTGGTTAGTCATTTAGTCATTAGTTATTAGTGAGCCAGCGCGGTCTTCTCCCAAAGGGAGAGGCTAGCGCCAAGGGGATTTCCCCCATGAGTGACTGGCGTTAGCGAAGCGGTAGCGACGTAGGAGCGTCACCCATAAGGGTCATTTCTACAAATGACTAATGACCAATGACAAAAGACAAGGGATAAATAACGCTGATAGCTTAAAAAGAGAGAGTGAACTAAAAATGCTCAAGTTCCTGAAACAAGTTGGTGATTACGCCAAAGAAACGGTACAAGCTGCACGTTACATTGGTCAGGGGCTTTCTGTCACATTCGACCACATGCGACGGCGACCGATTACCGTACAGTATCCTTACGAGAAATTGATTCCTGGCGAACGGTTTCGCGGTAGGATTCACTTTGAATTTGACAAGTGCATCGCCTGCGAAGTTTGCGTTCGCGTTTGTCCAATTAACCTACCTGTAGTCGATTGGGAATACGACAAAGCCAGCAAAAAGAAAAAACTCAACCACTACAGCATTGACTTTGGAGTTTGTATCTTTTGCGGTAACTGTGTGGAATTTTGCCCAACTAACTGTCTATCGATGACAGAAGAGTATGAGCTTTCCACCTACGATCGCCATGAATTGAATTATGACAACGTAGCCCTAGGTCGTCTGCCCTATAAGGTAACAGATGATCCAATGGTTACACCACTGCGCGAACTAGTTTACCTACCCAAGGGTGTCCTCGAACCCCACGGGCTGCCCGCAGATGCACCACGTGCAGGTGCGCGTCCAGAAGACCTGGTAGAACAAACAGAAAAATAAATGTCATTTGCATTGTCATTATGTCTATCGTCCTTTGTTATTTAACCAATGACTAATGACCAATGACCAATGACCAATGACTAATTACCAATGACTAATGACCAATGACTAATGACTAAGGACAAAAAACAGTGAATCTAGCAGAAGGAGTACAGTTAGTATCACTTGGCATACTGGGCGTGATGATGATTGGGGCAGCCATTGGTGTGGTGCTGTTCTCTAGCATTGTCTATTCTGCCTTTATGCTGGGGGGTGTGTTCATCAGTATGGCGGGAATCTACCTCTTACTAAATGGTGATTTTGTTGCATCGGCACAAATACTAATTTATGTTGGGGCGGTTAACGTGCTGATTTTGTTTGCCATCATGTTGGTGAACAAGCGTCAAGATTTTGTCGCATTTCCCAACTCTTGGGTGCGTAAATTACTTACTGGTCTAGTCAGCGTAGGATTGTTTGGTCTTTTAAGTACAATGGTGCTGGCTACTCCTTGGGCTTACTCAACTACTCCTGTAGTGGGTGGTGAAAGCTCAATAGTTGTAATTGGAGAGCATTTTTTCACTGACTTTTTACTACCTTTTGAACTGGCTTCCATTTTGCTGCTGATAGCGATGGTAGGAGCAATTATTTTGGCACGTCGTGAGTATTTGCCAGACCAATTGACACGATCCAATGTGGGGCAAACTGTTTTGACTTTACAAGAACGCCCCAGAGAACTAGTATCAACAACCAGCGAGACAAAAGAATAATATTTGCGACTTCATTCGCAGATAAACAGCCAGTTTTTTCAGGAGGGATACCCAAATTCATGCAACTCCAGTACTTTTTATTACTAGCAGCAGCTTTATTCTGCATCGGCATCTACGGTTTAATTACTAGCCGCAATGCTGTGCGGGTGCTGATGTCAATTGAATTACTGCTCAATGCTGTTAATCTGAATTTAATGGCATTTTCCAACTTCCTCGACTCAACATTAATTAAGGGTCAGGTTTTCACAGTGTTTGTGATTACCGTGGCCGCGGCCGAGGCGGCGGTGGGTTTAGCGATCGTGCTTGCCATTTATCGCAACCGCGATACCGTCGATATGGAGCAGTTCAATCTCCTGAAGTGGTAATTGTGCGTGCAACTCAAGCAGGTAATCATTGCTTATAAAGCGCGGGATGCCCGGAGTAAACAATGGGCAGAAATCTGTGCTAAACAACTAGAAAGCCGCGAGTGCCAGGTGTTGATGGGGCCAAGTGGGCCAAAAGACAACCCTTATCCAGTCTTTTTGGCTTCGGCGGCTCAACCAATCGATCTCGCCTTGGTACTCGGTGGCGATGGTACTGTTTTAACTGGTGCCAGACATCTAGCCCCAGCTGGTATCCCTATTCTGGGAGTGAATGTGGGAGGTCATCTGGGGTTTTTAACTGAGTCGGTGGAAGAATTTCAGGATACAGAGAAAGTTTGGGATCGGCTGTTTGAGGATCGCTATGCTATCCAACGACGGATGATGTTACAAGCTGCGGTGTATGAGGGTCACGGCTCTAATTTAGAACCAGTCAGTGAGCGTTACCTGGCTTTGAATGAATTTTGTGTCAAACCCGCCTCTGCTGACCGAATGATAACCTCAATTCTAGAAATGGAAATCGATGGTGAGGTAGTCGATCAGTACGTTGGGGATGGGTTGATTATTTCGACTCCCACAGGTTCTACTGGTTACACCGTTTCTGCTAATGGGCCGATTATGCACGATGGGATGGAGGCGCTTACCATCACTCCCATTTGTGCAATGAGCCTTTCTAGTCGCCCCCTCGTTTTACCCCCTGGTTCTGTGGTGAGTATTTGGCCTTTGGGGGATTACGATTTGAGTACCAAACTGTGGACAGATGGAGTGTTAGGGACTTCTATTTGGCCTGGACACCGCGTTGATGTGCGGATGGCAGAGTGTCGGGCTAAATTTATTATTTTGCGCGAGAACAATTCCTACTATCAGACGCTACGGGAGAAGTTGCTTTGGGCTGGTACAAGAGTTCACTACAACAATAATCACCGTAATTAATTAAGTATTTTAGAGTGCATCTACCGCAGATTGCGATCGCTCTGTCGGCTGTAGGCGATGTCTACGACGGGCTACGCCTACGCAATCAAAACCATCCAAGCCCCTAGATTCATCTAGGGGCTTTCCCAATTCTGCTGAGACTTATGGTAAAAGCCTATCTCTTTGTCCTTTTATTTGACTTGTATTTATAACCTATATCAAAGGAAAATTTTGTATCTTATTGCCAGATTTTTTAGGAATTAATGTCCATAATAAAAGCACTATACCTCTAATCCAAAAGAGCAAGAAAGCTCTCTAGAGGTTATTTTATCGAAAACTGTCTCAATCACGCTTCGACACATTAACGCATAATGTGAACTATTTGTATAGTGCCTAAATCATAGTAGGATATTTTCGCAAATCTAGGTAGGAAGATAGATGGAAGTTTCTGGATGCAACATCAATTACTCACTGAATCCTCCTCCCTCTTTTGAAGATTTCCCCATACTTCAAACTGAAAAATATACCCTACGACTGGCTTCAACCGAAGAAGAATTAGAATCAATATTTCGGTTACGATTTGAAGTTTTTAATCTAGAACTAGGCTTGGGATTTTCTGCTTCTAACTTTACTCAGATGGATATAGATAAGTTTGATGCAGTTTGCCATCATTTAATCATGATTTCCAAACAAACGGGTAAAACCATTGGAACTTATCGGATGCAAACCTATACAATGGCTTCTCAAAGACTAGGCTTTGATGCTGCCGATATATTTAATCTTAATGCAATTCCTAATTCTGTACTTCAGGCATCAGTTGAAGTTGGCCGTGCATGTATAGCTAAAGAATACCGTAACAGTCAGGCACTTTTACTATTATGGAAAGGGCTAGCAAACTATCTTGTCTGGAGTAAAAATCAATACTTCTTTGGCTGTGCGTCATTACTAACGCAATCTCCTTCGCAAGCTATTTGCACTTATAATTATTTTCAGAATAATGGCTTGATGCATCCAAGTATTTTGGTTTATCCAAATTCACAATCCTGTCTAGAACTACCTCAAAATTGTCCAGACTCGTATAATGTGGAAATTCCTAAAATTTTGCAGGCATACTTGAATATTGGAGCTAAAATATGCAGTATTCCCGCTATCGATCGGCACTTTAAAACTATTGATTTTTTAACCATATCTAATACCAAAGATTTTGCTAGATGGCATTATCAAATATTGTAAAAATTATCTTTAGTCCTAACCTACCTTGGGATGTGTAATGAACAGACTTAGATATAACTCGTAATTACGAATTACGGATTATCATGATGGGCGTAGCTGCGACACTTCATCAAGTGCGCCTGACTGAATTATTTTAGACAAAATATTGGGAAAACTACTTATGCGCCACCTCAAAATTGCTCCGAGTTGGTTGCGATTTTTAATTATTTTCTTATTGACAATGGGTGTATTGTTTCGCTTTTTTAACCTTGATACCAAGGTTTACTCCCATGATGAAATCTATACCTCATTGCGAATTTCTGGTTATACAAGAACTGAAGCACAAAACAAACTGTTTAATGGTAGTGTCATCGGCAAAGAAAGTTTTGCTCAGTTTCAAGGGGTAAATCAAAAAAGCTTAAATGACACAATAATGACTTTGGCTAAAGAAGATTCTTTGCATCCACCGCTTTATTACATAATAGCCAGATTGTGGTTGGAAGTTTTTGGTAATTCGGTGACGGCGATCAGAAGTTTATCTGCTTTGATCAGTTTGCTGGTTTTCCCTGGTGTTTATTGGCTATGTCGAGAATTATTTAATGTGCCGCTATCAGTTCCTGGTGTAGCGATGCCTGCGGCGGGCGTAGCCATCGCACTTATGGCAATTTCTCCAATTCAACTAGTATACGCCCAAGAAGCACAAGAATATATTCTCTGGTTAGTCACCATATTACTATCTAGCGCTTCTTTGCTGCGAGCAATGCGCCTGGAATCACAAGATCGAGATGAGCTAGCAAAACAACGACAGCAGCCAGAAATATTTACTATCTGGAGTATTTATGCAGTAACTTTGGCAATCAGTCTTTATACATTTCTTTGGAGTGCATTTGTCGCAGTTGCTCACGGAATTTATGTTATTATTACTGCCAGATTCCAGTTCTCTTCAACTGTCAGAACTTATCTTATAGCATCATTGATAGGTTTTTTAGCCTTCATGCCTTGGCTCGTGGTTGTGATAGGTGATTTTTTCCAATTTTTGATTTCAGCAGATAAGGCAACACCACAGTCCTCTTTGATGCCTAAATTGAAATTTTTGTTGATGCAATTAAGCCGAATATTTTTTGATATAGACCTGAGTTCAGATAATCAATTTTACTATTTAATTACATTAACTTTTTTCATGTTTATAGGATATTCAATTTATTTCCTTTGCCAAACAACTAACTATAAAGTTTGGTTGTTTATCATAATATTAATTGTCGTCCCAATACTGCCAGATTTGATGGTTGAGGGTATACAATCATCTGAACCATATTTCATACCATCTTATTTAGGGATTCAAGTAGCTGTTGCTTACTTACTAAATACAAAAATATATAATGAGAGCGTGTCACGCCAGAATATTTGGTATGCGATCGTCGGATTGGTAATTATTTGTGGTTTAATTTCTTGTAAGGTTAATTTTCAAGCAGAAACTTGGTGGAATAAGGGTATAAGCTATGGCAATCCTCAAGTTGCCCAAATTATCAATCTGACCACTCGCCCACTTTTGATTAGTGATGCTTTGGGTAATAATTATGGAAATGTTTTTTCTCTGAGCTATCTTTTGGAGCCAAAGGTACAATTTCTGTTGGTTCAAAATCAAAAAATTCCTAAAATTCCTGATAGGTTTGCTAATGTTTTTTTATTCAATCCTTCAGACACTTGGCGCGAAACGATAGAAAAAAAATATAATTTAAAAACAGACATTGTTTATAGTGACAATTATTATTCGGTTTGGAAATTAGCTAAACCTCGCAGTGTACGCCAACGTGATATTCTCCGCAAGACGAAATTATCCAATCGTTGACTATAAGGTTATAAGACAAGTTTAGTTTTTAGATAATTACAGCACTTCCCGAAGTTATGAGGTACACTCATTGATCGAATTATTGTTTATCTGTGTTAATAGTCTGTCAAGTTTAAATTGATGGGTAAGAAAATTCGTAGTAAGGACTTCAGTCCTTATTTTCTAAGCACTAAAGTGCTTACTACAAACTTTTCATTACTAGCTTGACAGACTACTAATAGCATCCCAAGTATCTTTACCTCATAGCAGCAGAAAATGCTGTATTGTTCAAAAGGGATTAACATTTTTACTTGCTTAAAATTAGCTAAAAATAACAAAAATAAATATTCAACAGATTCTTATCTAAAATTAATTTAAGTAGTACTACGATGCTTTAAATTGTCATTTGAGATTAATTTAATGATTAATTTAAAGGTGTTGTATGGGAATAGCAGATTTTCTTGGTCTTTTACATCCAGCGATCGCAATCATATTCGTGTTTCCACTAATCGGGACAGTGGTTAATTTTGCTTGGCAAACACGCCAACGCAGATTGCAAATTTTAAACGGAAGTAAGAGCAAAATTCCCCCAGTGGTGGGTGTAGAGCATAAGCAGTTAGGAGAACGACTAACAAGTGCAGTTGTCGGATTAACTTTAATTGGATTAAGCTACCCTATTGGCAAAAATACTATTAAAAATCAATTATGGAATAAAACACCTTTTCAAGTTGTTTTTATCCTATTAATATTAGCTGCTACTACCGCCTCTTTAGTATTTCTTTATCGGGCAAAGCAGAGAGTGTGGCGGGCAGCTTTTGCTACTTTAACTGGTGCAGGTTTAGTCATCCTAGGCTGTCAAGATGGAGTATTTCGCCGTACCAATGAGTGGTATTGGTCACATTATTATATTGGTATTACCGCAGCACTGCTAATGATTTTTTCGTTAGCTATTGTTCAAGATATTTATCAAGATAAATCCAATCGCTGGCGGATCGTTCATACGATTTTAAACTGCATTGCTTTGTTGCTATTTATTGGACAAGGTATGACAGGAACGCGAGATTTATTAGAAATTCCCTTAAGTTGGCAAGAACCGTATATTTATCAGTGTGATTTTGCTAATAAAACTTGTCCAACGCCAAATTCTCAACCACCAAAGTGAACTAAGGGATTTCCAATAATTGAAGAAGCTAAGGGGCAGAGGCAATAAGGTTTTTTGATGACACCTCTCGATCACAAAGACGCGATAAATTGCGTCTCTTGCCTTAACCGAACCGTATTACCCCTGCTCCCTACTCCCTGCGCCCTTGCTTCTTTTTTAAGAAATATTATCTACGAGCCGATCGCAAATTGTTTTAAGTTGGTCTTGAGTCTTAATTGGCTCTCGTGGCGCTGGCAGTTCTGTATTAGGCCAGTTAGGTAAACTATTACAGGGACATAACAATGCTGGCATCCCGACGTTTCGCGCGGCTACTGGCATACTGCAACGACCACAAGGAACCATATCCCATGCTGGTGTTAATAGTTCAGCAATGGTTTCTTGCGTACCCTCTAGGTGACAATCACCTGATTCCGGGGAGAGAATTTTTTGCCAGCACTCTTCAAATTCTTCACTATAGCGATCGCCATTTAGCACCGATTTGGGCAAAATGCTTGCCTTACCGTTGCCCGTAATCACTTTCTTACCCAACTGAAACCAGTAGGCAAGGTATCCTCTAACTTCTTGTTTGGTTGCCATAAGACAATTTTAGATTTTAGATTTTGGATTCAT
Source organism: Nostoc sp. UCD121 (assembly GCF_014222285.1). Classification (GTDB taxonomy): domain Bacteria; phylum Cyanobacteriota; class Cyanobacteriia; order Cyanobacteriales; family Nostocaceae; genus Nostoc. Next base: position 69,776 of record NZ_JACKZS010000004.1, on the reverse strand, counting down.
TTGAATCAATAGTTAAGAATCTTGACTTTTGAATACTCCAGCATCTTCTCTGGCTGGCAATGGCGAACCAAGGACACTGAGATTGAGAACATGACCACCAGTTACTAAATAAACAGTTTCACTAAGGGCAGCTAGTTGGCGCACTAAAGAACCCAAGCGATCGCGGAACATCCTCCCAAGGGGATAAGCTGGTACTACACCCCAACCCACCTCTTCTGCTACAAACAGCACATCAGCAGCAACTAGATCCACCGTTTCTAACAACTCTACAACGATATTTTCCCAGCTAGATTCGTCCTCTTCTAAGAGATTAGCAACCCAAGTTCCTAAAGAATCCACTAAAAGGCAGTTATAGGGTTTGGCATCGGCGAGGGTAGCAGACAGTTCTATAGGCACGGATAGAGTTACCCAGTCTTCGGGACGGCGTTGTTGGTGTTCTAAAATACGTTGATGCCATTCCTGGTCATCTGTATTATCCGTGGCTGTTGCTACGTAAACAACTCCTTTCCCTGACTCCATAGCCAGAGTTTCTGCCCATTCACTTTTACCAGATCGTGCTGGCCCTGTTATTAAGATGATTTTACCCAAAGTTGTTTTCTGAGTATTGTAACAAAACGAGAATTCAGAAATCAGGAGCCAGAATAATGCCTCCGGTACGCTCCTCGAACTTTCTTGTTCTGAATTCTGAATTCTGCCTTCTTCAACAACAATATGCTTACGGTTGCAATTTATCACCACAGTTTTTACTTCATCAGCGAGATTTTTGGTTTCAAATAACTTTTAAGGGATAAAATTAGCACCAACATCGTTGATGTCACAACTGGCAAAAGCCAAAAATCCCAACAACCCCATTCTTAATGATTCAACAAGAGGCAGGGGGCAGGGGGAAAAGGAGCAAGGGGAAATGATCTCTGCTCCCTGTTGTGGAGCGAAGCAGAACATGGGTCTGATTCCCCTACAACAACCAAGTGTGGTTCTAGTTCTATTGGGTCGAATCCCCATCTGAATTATCCCCCCTGCTTCCTGCCCCCCTGCCTCTTCTTCAACACCATTGGGGACAGCAAAATTTAGGATGTCTTTCTTTATGAACGCAGGCTTAAAACGCATAGAAGCAACTCTACACGATTTAGGGAATCGCGGCACTGCCCCTGCCGCCGAAGCAGCTGATTCGACGACAAAACGGCCTTTTTCTTTTAGAATCAGTGTCGGAGCCAACGAATCCACAGAAAGTACACAAACTCCATCATCTCAGGAAGAAGAAACAGTTGAATTGGGTGTAGATAGTGAGAGTGATTATTCTCCTGAACAGAATTTCTTTCCTCACCATGACTCTGTGCAGACCTTTCAAACACAAGAGAATGGAGGGAAAACACCCAGCTTACCCAAGTTGAAAACTCCGAGTTTTAGTAACCATCGCCACGGAGCAAATCCAGCGTTGGCGATGAATCTACTACAAGAAATTCAAGAAACTGTCGCTGGTTGGCAAATAGAACTGCAAAATATTTTGAACCAAATTCAGGATATTTACTTAGAAGGCCCAATTGTCAATGGCTGGTTAGAATCCAATCCCAGTGAACCAGAACCGGGAGGAACCGCAACACTGCGCCATGCAGAAGTTGACCGCCTAATGAACTACGTAGAAGAAATTTGTGCCTCGGGTGGGAAAGTATCTTATAAATCATCGATTACTGGCTACCGCCTATGTGGTGTAGACGATGCTGGTAAAGTATGGTCACGCCCATGTCCAGCAGATCAGGTTCCTAATGTTAGTATGGCGATCGCACGTTACCAAAAGTTACGTCAACTTTTGGGGCGCAAGCAATCTTTAGAAACCCGCCTGAGCCAACTGGCCCAAACACTTGTAGTTTTACACAGTCATATTCAACAAACGTGAAGTTTTAAAAATTATTTCCGAAGAAACTCGGTTGGTGGGTCGGTAATTTTTGGTTTAGATTAACTCTCAGCAGGTATATGTTGGATTTAAGATTTTTATCTAAAATCCCAAATCTCAAATCCAAAATAAAATCTATGCCAGACACCCAAATCTCTGCCATTATCTGTACCCACAATCGAGATACCTATTTAGGGGCTGCAATTGATAGTCTTTTAGCGCAGGATTTTGCTGCTGACTTTGAAATTGTAGTAGTTGATAATGGATCTAGCGATCGCACCCGTGAGGTTGTAGAACAAAGGGCCCACAATCCGCACCTGAAGTATGTATTTGAACCCACTATCGGTTTATCTGTCGCCCGCAACACAGGCGCAAAAGTAGCTAGTGGCGACATTCTGGCTTATCTGGATGACGATGCTGTTGCTAGCCCTGGCTGGCTACAAGTTTTATATTTTGCCTATTACAATAATTCTAAACTAGCGATCGCAGGTGGCAAAGTCACTCTCTTATGGCCCCCAGGAATCGAACAACCACGATGGCTATCTCCAGGGCTAGCTGCAAATCTGGGTGCATACGACTTGGGTGACAGTAACATCTTTATCGAGCAACCTGGCTTAACACCCAGAGGCTTAAATTACTCCATCCGCCGCAGTTTCCTAGAAGAAATTGGCGGTTTTGATCCCCATCTCGGTCGAGTGGGGAAAAATCTATTATCAAATGAAGAACTGCAAATGACCGAATTTGCCCTACAGCGTGCTTGGCAAGTTGCTTATCTTCCTGAAGCACTGGTTGCTCACAATGTTGCCCCAGAACGCTTACAACGCACTTGGTTTTTAAATCGAGGCTGGTGGCAGGGTATCAGTGAATGCTATCGAGAACAACTCGCTGGTAAAGCTGGAATCGCTCAATTGCAGCGAGGCGGCGAACGGTTTGTGCGGGGCTTGTATAAAGCATTGCAATATTTTTCTGATCCAGCAGAGCGGTTTGACAAACTTGTATATGCTTACGGTCAGATTGGTTACTTAAATGCTGCTATTCAAGGTCTTTTATTTACATCAAATAAGAAATAACCAATAACATAATTTATACTGATATGTCATCTAAAATACCAGTTTCTGTATTAATTCCGGCAAAAAACGAACAAGCAAACTTGCCAGCCTGCCTTGCTAGCCTCAGCAGGGCAGATGAAATATTTGTAGTAGATTCTCAAAGTACCGATAACAGCATTGAAATTGCCAAAAGCCACGGTGTCAATGTTGTGCAATTCGACTTCAATGGACGTTGGCCCAAAAAGAAAAATTGGTCTTTAGATAATTTACCTTTCCGTAACGAATGGGTGCTAATTGTAGATTGTGATGAGCGCATCACCCCGGAACTGTGGGAAGAAATTGACCAAGCAATCCAAAATCAAGAATATACAGGTTATTACCTCAACCGCCGTGTCTTTTTCTTAGGAAAATGGATTCGTTATGGTGGGAAATATCCCGATTGGAATCTTCGTTTATTTCAGCATAAAAAAGGTCGCTACGAAAACCTGCATACAGAAGATATTCCTAATACTGGTGACAATGAAGTTCACGAACATGTGATTTTGCAGGGCAAAGTTGGGTATCTCAACAATGATATGCTCCACGAAGACTTCCGCGACCTTTATCACTGGCTAGAACGGCACAATCGTTATTCTAACTGGGAAGCCAGCGTTTATTTTAATATTCTCACAGGTAAAGATGATAGCGGCACCATCGGCGCAAATCTATTTGGTGATGCGGTGCAACGTAAGCGCTTTTTGAAAAAAGTGTGGGTACACCTGCCATTTAAACCCATTTTGCGGTTTGTTTTATTTTATATAATTCAACGCGGTTTTTTGGATGGCAAAGCTGGATATATTTATGCACGCTTGCTGAGTCAATATGAATATCAAATTGGCGTTAAACTTTACGAATTACGCAATTGTGGTGGTCATTTAAATACTGCAACTACCCCAAAGGCAGAAGCAGGGGAGCAAGAGAGCATAGGAGCAGAGGTAAAGCTATTGACTATTGACTCATAACTAATAGCTAATAACAAATGACCAATGACCAATGACAAATGACAAATGATCAACCTTTTGTAGATTTACGCAAATATGACCAATCTTGGTTTGATCGGGGACGGCCAAATTGGTATGTATTGTTGTGGTGGCTTGTACAAGCGATCGCATTTCCCCTTACTCCTCAACCGTTAAATATTCTGCGTTGTGCTTTGTTACGGCTATTTGGCGCTCGTATCGGCAAAGGTGTATTAATTCGACCCACCGCCCGCTTCACCTATCCTTGGAAAGTTACCATTGGCAACTACAGTTGGATTGGAGATAACGTAGTTTTATACAGCCTCGATCAGATCCACATCGGTGAACACTGCGTAGTTTCTCAAAAAAGTTACCTGTGTACTGGTAGTCACGATATCCAAGATCCTGCTTTTGGGTTAAAAACAGCGAGTATCACTATTAACAATGGTGCATGGGTAGCAGCAGATTGTTTCGTTGGGCCGGGAGTGCAAATCGGTGCTAATGCTGTGATTGGCGCTCGTAGTACTGTTTTGACGAATATGCCTTCTGGACAGGTTTGTTGGGGAAGCCCCTGTCGTCCTAAGACGAGTCGCATAAAACTTGATACCCCTACAACCCCATGATTTTATAGATAAAGATAGTAAGGTAGCCTAGCTAGCTGGGCTACCTTAAATTTTCTACATATTTTATTTATAGCGGTTCTCAATTGCATAGAATATAGGCCAATAATGCTCCCCAAGAGTTAGGTTATGAAGCGCCGTTTGCCAACCATGTTCGTCAACTTGCCAAAGATTTGAAAGATCAACAAATTCGATAAATTTAAAAAAAATTTAATAGGAGGCAAGTATGAATTTTAATAAAGATGAAAAAAATGTCATTTTAATAGTTGATGATGCCCCTATTAATTTAGAAATATTATTCAAGCTTTTAGAGTTTTACGGCTTGAAGGTTTTAGTCTCTGAAGATGGAATGAATGCCATTGAAATTGCAGAGAATGCCTTACCCGATCTAATCTTATTGGACGTATTAATGCCAGGAATTGATGGATTTGAAACTTGTAAACTTTTGAAAAAAAATCCAGCTACCCAAGATATTCCAGTAATATTTCTAACTGCTATAACCGATAAGATAGATCAAATCAAAGGCTTGAATCTTGGGGCAGTAGATTACATAACTAAACCTCTTGAACATAAAGAGGTTTTAGCTAGAGTAAATATCCATTTACGTTTACGAAATCTCACAAAAAAACTCACAGAGCAAAATAAACGTTTAGAAATAGAAATCTTTGAGCGCCAGCGAGTAGAAGAAGAACTGCGATGTTATTCAGCTGCATTAAATGAGTGGAACAATCGCTACCAAGCACTAATTCAAGCGAGTGGTCAAATTCTCTACGACTGGTACTTGGATACCAATGATATTAAATATGATGGCAATATAGAGCAAATATTAGGTTACTCTATGCCTGAGATGTTAGGAGGTTTGAAGCGTTGGTTAGAGTTAGTTCATCCTGATGATAGAAAATTATTCAATGAAGAGATTAACCGCGTTTTATCCGCAAAAGAGCGATTCCATCTTGAATTTCGTGTTGCTCGCAAAGATGGCACTTATATCACAGTTGAAAATAACGGGTATATCTTTTTAGATTCTACAGGTAAAGTTGCTCGGATGGCGGGCTTTGTAATTGATATTACCGAACAGCAAGCTGTGCTACGTGAACGCCAAAATGCAGAACAAAAAATTCGTGAGCAAGCAGCTTGGCTCGATATCACCACAGACGCAATTATCGTTCAAGATTTGGTTAACAAAATTCAATTTTGGAATAAAGGGGCTGAACATCTGTACGGTTGGATGGCAGAAGAAGCATTGAGCAAGAATGCCAATCAGTTTTTGTATTGGAAGCAAAGTTTTGGCCAACTAAAAAACATCCAGAAAACTTTAGTTGAACATGGTTCGTGGCAAGGTGAGTTATATCAAGTTACCAAACAAGGCCAAGAGATTATCGTTGCTAGCCGATGGACACTGGTAAATGATAATGAGGGACAAGCTAAATCCGTCCTAATTGTCAACTCCGATATTACCGAGAAAAAACAACTGGAAGCGCAGTTTCTCCGCGCCCAGCGAATGGAGAGCCTTGGCACTCTAGCAAGTGGTATCGCCCACGATCTTAACAATGCACTAACACCTATGTTGATGACAGTGCAACTTTTAGAGGCACAGCTTCCAGATGAAAAAAGTCAGTACTGGCTAACAATTATGGAAACAAATGTTAAACGCGCCGCAGATTTAGTTAAACAAGTGTTATGGTTTTCACGCGGCTCTGTAGGTAACTTTAAAACTTTACAGGTGCGGTATTTGATTTCAGAAATTGAAAATATTATTAAGCAAACATTTTCCAGAGCTATTGAAATCCGTATTGATGTTTCTGAGAAAAACTTATGGAATATCTTTGGCGATGCTACTCAGTTACACCAAGTGCTAACGAACCTATGTATCAATGCTTGTGATGCCATGCCTAATGGCGGTATCCTAAAGATTTCTGCGAAGAATTTCTGGGTTGATACTCACTACGCCAAAATGAATATTGATGCTAAAGTAGGTTCTTATGTAATGATTAGCGTCTGTGATACAGGGATAGGAATTAAGAGAGAAATAGTAGATAGAATTTTTGAGCCATTTTTCACAACAAAAGAAGTCGGAAAAGGCGCAGGGCTTGGTCTTTCAACAGTGCTTGGGATTATCAAAAGCCACTACGGTTTTGTGAATGTGGTGACTGACGTGGGCAAAGGCACAGAGCTTCAAGTTTGCTTACCTGTCACGCAAACAATAGAGACAGATAGTAAATTAGCTAGAGATGAATTACCGCCGGGGCATGGAGAATTGATTCTCGTTGTTGATGATGAAGATTCAATTCGAGAGGTTACTCAAACCTGGTTAGAAAAAAATGCCTATAAAGTTATAGTAGCTAGTGATGGGATTGATGCGATCGCACTCTACACAGAATATCAACAAGAAATTAGTGTCGTCTTGGTTGATATGATGATGCCAAACATGGATGGGCCAACAACCATCAGTGTGTTGAAAAAAATTAATCCAGAGATCAAAATTATTGGTGTTAGTGGATTAGCTTCCAATCATGAAATGATTAAAATCCTTGGTAATAGTGTCAAAACCCTTTTGTCCAAGCCCTACACCTCAAGCGACTTGTTAAGAAATTTACAGATGGTAATTAATACAAAGTAGAGTTTGTCATTTGTCATTTGTCATTGGTTATTTCTACCTCATTCCCCATTCCCCATTCCCCATTCCCTATTCCCTATTCCCTATTCCCTATTCCCTATTCCCCAGTGCCCATGAGTGGTAATATATTCTCATGGCTGCTCTAATCCTTGCTATTGATGAACAAACTACTGGATGAAACGCTGTCAATCGAAACTGCTGAACGCATAAAAAGCAGAGCTAGCACTCCCTTTGATAATGCTTACAAAGCAGCATTGTCTACTGAGGGAGCAAGATATGTCCAAGGATTTTTAACTTTTGTGGGAAAGCCATACAGGCCGATTGAACACAGTTGGATTGAACTAGGCGATGCCTCTGAGGTACGCATTATCGATCCCACATTACCGCACCTGAACAAAAATCCCCAAGAACTCTGGTATTTTGCGGCACAAAGGCTAACGGTTAAAAAATTGAAAGCCATCATTGAAGAATCGAAAGAAGATTATCCAGAAGATGAACCATTGCCAATCTATGGCGAGCCACCTTATGAATATTATGGTGATGTGATGTTGGGTGGTCAGGACTATTTGGCAGCATATCAAGCCGCAGAAGCTAAGTGTAAAGAAATCAACAAACTCAACCCTGAGAGAAACTAAATAATTCGTAATATTTCGGCTGCGCTCAATACAAATTCGTAATTCGTAATTACGAATTATTTAATAGGATTTACCATCGCTGCCAAAGTATTCCCTATAGCCACAAATTTTTTCTCCGCGCACATCAAAAGAAACTGCTACTCGATTTTTGTAAAGCTGCCCGAACAAAAGCCCCTCATCTCGAAACTCAAAAACAGCCGTTGTTTCATTGCTAGTAACACGGTCTAAACCAGTCAGGTTCAAACCAGGATTAAAGGCTTCAAAAACGTACTCGAAAAATTCTCTAGCTCGCTCTTTACCGACATTCAAACCGTGGAATTTACCCATTGGAAACCAAAGGGTAAAATCTTCTGTGAGCATATCTAACAATGCTTCCCACTCTCCAGTTGCCATACCATACGTAAGATGCTCAAATGCCTGTCGAGCAACTTTTAAAGTATTTTCTGAGTCTTGTGTCATTCCCACCCACCCTAACTAGATATAGACTAATGCTGTGTGACTTAAAACCTCACAACTACTTTGCCACAATTCTGACTACGCAAGAGATATTCTACAGCTTCGGGAATTGCTTCTATGCCTTGAAACTGTGTTGGTTCATGTATAACAGGTAAAAAATGCGATCGCGTGCCTCTGCTATATATTCATAAAATCTCATATTCACTCGATAATAATGTTAATCTTCCACACCCAGACACAGGTATTAAAATGAACAAGAACATCTCTACAGGGCGCAAACATGTAGAAACGGAAGAATCACTCAACTCAGTTCTTAACTTTCCACAAGTGCCTTTTAATGTAGAAAACTTTTTTATTGGTAAACATGGTACTGCACAGGTTCTATCCGTCAACGAAAGTACAGGTGAATCTACACAGCGAGTCGTCCTGAAAAAGGGTTGGAGCGCACCGATTGGTCATTTCACTACCGATGTGGAAATTTTTGTATTAACCGGCACACTTTGCCAGGGTGGGTTTAGACTACGCAATCTCAGTTACTCTTTCATCCCCACTGGCATACCTACTGGCCCTTGGAAAACGGAAGAAGACACCATCATCTTGTGGATGCCAAATGCTACCCCCACTTATATCACAGAAGACTACGCAAGCCTTGAGCAAATCCCAGAAACTTCTGTATATCATGTGAATATACAGACCCATGAACGGATGACTGAGTATGTTCCTTTGCAAGAACTCCACGCGATGAAATGGGAAAGCACAACCTTTTTACCTCCTGGTTCAGCACGTAAAAGCCTGTATACCAATAAAAAAACCGGACGCGCCACGTGGATTTTAGGCTTAGTACCGATGTGGACTGAAGGCAATTTCTATGCTGGTCATCCTACTACTGAGGAGGCTTATGTCATTAGTGGAGATGTGCTTGGACATTGGTCTATGAGCGATGATCCTTTTAATAGACGCTATACGGCAATGTGCAAAGATGGCTATTACTGGCGACCAGCACACATTCCACACGGCCCGTTCTGGACAGAAAGCGGAGCATTACTTTTGTTTCGCACCAATGACCGCCTAGATTGTTATTGGATACTGCATAACCCAGATATTACTCAGCAAGATGAGATACGTCTCCAGGCTGCACTCGATCGCAACAAATCCCACTCCTGAAAATACAATCAGCAAGCAGGGTAAGTAATTAGGCGATCGCAATATACTCATCCCACAAGCAAAACAACCTTTAGACAACAAATAATTGACTACGATTCCATCAGAATTTTTCACGATCTGGGGGCAAGTTCATGTATAGTCGGTATACCTTGACATAAGCGATATCCACGGGTACTCCACAATGACAGATGCGTTAGGGTGGCGCAAAAAATTTGGCGTGCTTGCGCCCAGCACAAACACGATTGTCGAACCAGATTTTCACGCGATGGCGGTACGGGGTGTTACATCCCACATGTCCCGGATTCATATTCGCGATCAGGACTTGAGTAGTGACGAAAAGATGGTGCGTATTCTGGAGCAGATCGACGACGAAATTCTCTTCGCGGTTGATCGCGTGATGACAGCTGGTATCGACTACTTGATCATGGCAATGAGCGCCGAAACTTTTTGGGAAGGACTTAAGGGGAACAGAGCCTTCGTGAAACGGCTTGAGGATTATACTGGTCTTGGAGTGGCTGCGGGTGGATCGGCGTGTCAGGCGGCTCTCGAAGCATTCAAAGTAAATAAGATCGCCGTCATCACCCCTTATCAGGCTGTAGCTGACGACAGATTATGCGGCTTCTTCAGTGATATTGGGGTGGAGGTCGTCCGGTTGAAAGGACTGCGTTCTCCTACTGCAATAGCGATCGCTGAGGTCTGTGAAGATACTCTTCGCAACTATCTTCAGGAACTCGACGGTGATGACGTAGACGCGATCGTGCAGATGGGTACCAATTTAAGTATGCTCCAGCTTGCCGACGAAGCAGAGCGGTGGCTCGGAAAGCCGGTCATTGCCATTAATGCGGCAATTTGGTGGTATGCCTTACGACATAACAATATCCAAGATAGAGTGTACGGGTATGGGAGACTCTTGAGAGAATTTTGAAAATGACGAATTATCCTTCCTAGCCAGTTTGAAGATCATAATTAAGCTTATAAAGCTTTATCCCACTCTAACTGATGAGCTAAACCATATTTGATAAAATCTTCTTCTTTAGCTTTATCACTTTTACCAAAAACACCTAAACTGTAAGGATTATCTTGCATCCGTTGTGCGACTTGCTCTTTCTCAAATCGGATCACTTCATCTCTAGGCTTATCTGGTTTAAAAAAGTCTACAACCAAAACAGTTCTATCATAATTGGTGTAATTATGTGGACAGTGTGGATAGCTATGATCTAAAACCAGGAATTTTCCTTCATGCCAATAAAGTTGATCATGGCATATTTTCATAGCCACATCTCCCTCTGGAACTATTAATCCTAAATACCCACGATTTGTATGAGGGTTATAGTTTACATGCAGCTTAATATCTAACCCTGGATGAAATGTCCCATAATAGACGTTTCTGATAATATCATCATCAATAAAATTCACATTTTTTATCAAATTAGCTAAATTTGGAAAATACTTCTCTCTTAATAAAAGTGCTTTTTTTGATGCCTCATCTGGCCCATAATCAGGATATTGTATTTGATAAGCTTGAATATATTGTTCAATAAAAACACCTTGAAATAAAATACCAAAAGCGCTGTATTTTGCATTACCCTTGGTTTTAATCGTTTTACTTTTAGGCCCCAGAATATCGTAAGTTAACTTTAGCTCTTCATCAGATGCCTGGTTAATAAAGCGTTTAAATTCCTCTCTAATCACTTGCCAGTTATCTTCAAAGATTTTGAGAAAAGTAAATTGATTTGGGTCTATATTATATTCATTAAAGCTTTCCATTGTTTTTTCTCCTGAAGATGATTTCATAAAAAACCGTTATATATAATGATAGGATTTGATCTTTGTCCAGATTCGATGTTGGAATTCCTGACTAAACTCATTTTAGTGTGAGGTCTACTGTGTCTGAAACTCCCCTATTAGATCAAATTATCAAAAATGTGCGGGTAGTTCGTCCCCATCAGGATGTAATCGAACTACTTGATTTAGGCATTAAAGATGGAAAATTTGCTCAGATTGCCTCTAATATTAGCGCAGACACAGGCAAACAGATATTCGATGGCAAAAACCTGCTAGCCTTTCCTGGAGTCGTGGATGCCCACATGCACGTCGGTATCTATCAACCCCTTGATAAAGATGCTCTGACTGAAAGCAAAGCAGCCGCTATGGGAGGCGTGACTACCAGCCTGAATTACATTCGTACAGGGCAGTATTATCTTAACAAAGGCGGCTCCTACCGCGATTTTTTTCCAGAGGTTTTGGTGTTATCCGCAGGTAATTTTTTTGTAGATTACGCCTACCACATTGCACCTATAGCAAGCCAGCATATCGATGAAATACCTTTATTGTTTGAGGAACACGGTATATCTTCGTTTAAAATCTTCATGTTTTATGGTGGCTATGGGTTGCATGGTTTGTCAGACCAGCAAAACCTCTTTTTGATGATTAATAAAGAGGAAAGATACGACTTCGCCCATTTTGAATTTATTATGCGTGGTCTAACTCGCTTGATGGAAAAACATCCAGAAGCACGAGATAGCATCAGCTTGAGTTTGCACTGTGAAGTTGCAGAAATTCTCAACGCTTATACCAAAATAGTTGAAAATGATTCTAGTCTGAGCGGATTACACGCTTATAGTGCAGCGCGTCCGCCTCATTCTGAAGGTTTAGCAATTTGTATTGCTTCTTATTTGGCCAATGAAACTAACTGTGCAAATATCAATTTGTTGCACCTGAGTTCGCGTAAAGCAATGGAAGCAGCTTTGACTATGCAAACTGCTTTTCCTCATATCAATTTTCGGCGAGAAGTTACTGTTGGACATTTGCTATTAGATGTGGATACTCCTAATGGTATTTGGGCAAAAGTTAACCCTCCTATCCGTCCTCGCGCTGATGTGGAATACTTGTGGCAAGCAGTACTAAACAATCAAGTAGATTGGATAGTTAGCGACCACGCTTGCTGTTCTGCTGAACAAAAAATAAGTGCTAAAGACCCGAATAATATTTGGTTAGCAAAGTCTGGTTTTGGCGGTACAGAATATTTACTTTCTGGTGTATTTAGTGAAGGTAGTAAGCGGGGGATGTCCTACAATCAGATGGCTAAATTACTATCTTGGAACCCATCGCGGCGCTTTGGGTTGTTAGAAAAAGGTGATATTGCTATTGGTTATGATGCTGATTTGGTGTTGGTAGACCCCAATGAAACCTTTGTGGTAAGCGCTGCTGAGTCTGAGTCACAACAAGGTTATACACCCTTTGAAGGAATGGAGTTAACTGGGCGGGTGAAGAGTACCTTTTTGCGTGGAAATCTTATTTATAACAATGGAGAGGTTCTAGGTTCACCTATTGGGCGCTATTTGAAAAGACCTTCTATAATGTCCACATAGAAATCTTGCTGTTTACACACTATATGTTTATTAGAATTAAAATTTATATTTTCTTCGCCCACGACTTTACATTCTCCAGGGATATTCAATTTTAGATGGCGTTGACTGGATTTTTATCTAAACATTTAATTGCTAATTCAGCAAATTACCTTTTTTGTGATATGTTTTGCAGCCATTCAATCAAAGGTCTTAAGGTTCCTGGCAATGCTGCTTCACTGACAGTTACCGTATGCTGCTTACCGTTATCTTCCACTGTCAACTTATACTGAAAGCGATCGCTCTGAGGATTTGGCGAGGAAATTAGTTCAGGTAGCCTAAATAAATCTGCAACCTCCACCAGTCGCGCAAGTGTGGCAGCTTCATCTGGTGGGAGAGTGTCTGTATCAACGGTTGTTTTTTTGCTGATTCCAGCAAAGCCGCCTGTGCGTTCAAAGGATATACGCATTTTTTGCTATCAGTTGTGTTATTTAGTTTGGATAAATACTTAGAATGGGAGACAACAGTTCTCACATTCGACTTTAGCAACAATACACAACAGATTTATCAGTCCTGAGTGTTGAGTGAGGGAGTGGAAGGTATTGACTATTTATTCCTGACTCCTCACTCAACATTCATAACTCCTAGATAACTCCTACCTTTTGCCAAGCGTTCTGTACAGCTTTTTGCTCATCACTAGCATTACCGTAGAGTTCGCCAGCAATTTGAATGGTGACGTTGGCAGCTTTTTTAAAATCTGCTTTGGCTTTCAAGCGATCGCGTAAAGCTAAGTACCAGATTTTACCAGCTTTTTCCCAAGCATAGCCACCAATTTCAACAGCTGCTAAATAAAACGCATGGTTAGGAATTCCTGAGTTGATATGCACGCCACCGTTATCATCAGTACCAGTGTATTTATCTTTCACATGGGCTGGTTGAGGATCTTTACCCAATACTGGATCATCATAAGCTGTTCCTGGTGCTTTCATTGATCGCAGGGCAACACCTTTGACAGTTGGTACTAAAAGACCTTCGCCAATGAGCCAATCTGCCTCTTGTGCTGTCTGATTTTTGATCTTTTGTTTCACCAAGGAACCGAAGACATCGGAAAATGATTCATTTAATGCCCCTGGTTCGCCATAGTACTGTAAACCCGCTTCATACTGGGTTATACCATGAGTTAGCTCATGCCCAATCACATCAATTGATTTCGTGAAGCGTTGAAACAGTTCTCCGTCGCCATCACCATAAACCATTTGATCGCCGTTCCAAAAGGCATTGTCATATTTAACGCCATAATGCACGGTGGAGTCTAAACGTAGCCCTTTATCGTCAATGGAATTGCGATCGAATATCTCATAAAACAAGTCATAAGTAGCACCAGCACCATCATAAGCTTCATTAACTGCTACATCACTGCTGGGAGGATCGCCTTCACCGCGCACTAATGTACCAGGAAGTTGCTGACCATATTTTGCATCATAGATGGTACGGCGTTTTTCACCCGGAGAAGGTGCAAATGAGACACTACCTATAACATCTCTCCGTCCGCGAAATTGTGCCGAAACATTTAATGTACGAAAAGCCCAATTACGCTGTTGAGGATTGCCATTGACAACGACATGTTCCAGTATATGGGGCGGGATAATACAACAAATCGGGCATCTAGACACAAGTGGATGCTCATACTTAAACCCGGCTGATTTCTTTTTATTTCGAGCCATCCAAGATATTCTCCTTTTAAAACTAAGTGATGGCAAACAGTGGCTTTAACTCCACTGGAGAAAGGAGCAGAAAAACGAATCCAAATCGTGCGTCCCTGGTTTCTTTTCTGAAGAAAATTTTCTACTCTGTATTTTCGGATAGGTCTGTAGAGGATTGATAGTACCCTCACGGGTACTTCTGATGTGGAAATATTGCATCAAAACACAAGGACAGCTTAGATACTGTAAGTCTCAGCCAAAATCTTTGCGTGAGTTAGCAAGACCTCCTTTACAGACCTAAAACGTCTATATATCAATACGGTTCAGTTAGCGCTAAAAAACTTAAACTGCGTAGGTTGGGTGGAGGAACGAAACCCAACATTTTCGGGACTTTGTTGGGTTAAGCAAAGCGCAACCCAACCTACAATTTTTTTTAACTGAACTGTATTGGTCTACAACTGTATTGGTCTACATATTAGTTCTAATTAAGGGAAATAATGTTATTTATTACTGTTTTGTTACCATAAGTCTGCTAATTCTATAAATATCGATTAGGGACAGGTAAATTCCAAATCCAGTATCCAAAACCCAAAATTTTCATAGCCAGCCACCTAACACTGCCAGACCATAATATTTCCAAGGTACTGCAACTGTTTTAAATCCACCTTTGCTCAACATCTGTAAATGAGCATCTAAGCTAGCTAGCTGATCTTGACTAGAGTAGCCTTGAGTGCTGCTCGTACCAAGCTTTGCACGAACCTCTGTTAAATTAGTTCCCTGTTCAACTGACCATTCTTCTCGTGCAGCTTGATAAACTTCTGCTAAGGCTGATGATTCCGGTAAAATTGGGTCTCCATTCCAAAAACAGCCATCTTGAGTAAGGCTAGCAGCAATTCGGCTAAATAACTTTAATTTCATCTCATCCTGGAGATGATGAATTGCCAAGGATGAGACACAGGCATTAAATTCACTACCAATATCTAATTTTTCTGGATTATTTGCCCAATCACCAAAGTCTGCTTGTGTACCAACCCAACGTTTTTGATATCCAGATGCTGTGATTTTATCTTGGGCAAATTTTAACATTCTAGGTGAGTAATCTAGAGCAATTAGTTGGGCATTTGGAAAACGTTTGAGTATTTTGAGACTAAGTTCGCCTGTACCACAACCTAATTCTAATATCCGCAGACTTGTGGAAGGTAGACAACGGGTAATTACCTCCAACATCTCATCATATCTGGGTATCAGTTGGCGAATACCAATGTCAAAATCAGCAGTGCTGGCGAATACCTCTCCGGGAAATAACTGTTGCATAGGGATTATAACTAATATATACACTAATCAATATTGCCAAGCAATTTTGGGAATACCTTCTAAAGTTGTAACATCATCTAAAATTAAGAATCTATTACACTTAAATCTAAAACCACTATAGTCAAGCCATTTTGCTTAAATTAGAAATTCAATTCAGTGGGGTTTGTACTCAAAACTAATTAAAAATTATTAATTTTAACTTTTAAATCTTACTTAAAAAAAGGTCACGAAAGAACTGTTTTTTCTCTGAACCAAGCAATTAAGTTTTTAACTTTTCCCTTTAAAGTGTATTCAGAAGTATCGATTGTATTAGTTTCTGGGATATCAGAAATCAACTTTGCGACTACACCAAAAGTAGAAGCTTTGTTGTATATTAGATAATTACATTTGCTTAATAAATAGATATCTATTAAAGCTTGAACACCATTTTCAAATCTATCTGGACATTCAGGATTCTGATGTAAAGAAGATCCTGACGCAGGATACCACTTATCTGTCACTAAAACATTAGTATATTTCTCTCTAAAAGAATCTTCTACTGCGGGGTTATCAGTAGCTAAAAATATTAAACTTTTAGGATGTTTTTCAAGGATCTTATCAACAAATTTGAAATAGGGATTTTTGGAAGTTTTTCTGTCAGTATATCTAACATGAACCCCGATTACTATATCTTCAAAAGAACTATCTACAGTTTTTTTAATAATTGCTTCAATATTAGGTTGTAAGCTCAGATTTTCTCTAATTATCTTTTTTAAAATAGTTTCATTACTCAGATTTTGTAAATAAGCGAAATCTCCTAAAAAATGTCGTCTTAGCTTATAAGTTTCTATTACATACGACCATCTAATCAAAATATCTTCACTATAATCTATGCGGGACATATTAGTGGTATATTTTGCCCATATTTTTGGGTTGTTATATCGCAAATCATTTGGAGATTCGTATGATAACAGTACTTCATTCACTGATTTATCTAAACTATTCTTCCAGAAACTTGGATAGACAGATTCAGTAGAAGGTATTTCTGAAGCTTGAGTCACATTATGAAGATTAAAAAACTCAGGAAAAACATTGCTGCGATTATTCGAGTAAACCTCATCGCTCCAATCAACGAATATCTTTCTATTAGTAAGTTGAGCATATAAGATACTGTCCAAGAGAGCAAGAAAACGATTTCCCATCCCTGCTTTGCCTTTCGCTAATAAAAACTTCTCTGAAACCATTTTTGATTGCTCCTAACAATTTTAAACTCAAAAAATCGTTGACGAACCCGCAGGGAAGATTTTATTCATATTTTCTAGATCGCCAGAATAATATCACTCATGATAGGTCAAATCAATAGTTGACGAACCTGCCAGGGAAGGTTTTATCTCTTTAGACGCAGTTTATAGCCACCACATTGAGTTCCCAGACAGGCTGCTAGGTAAGCAAGAGAAGGTTTTTTGTTATGGAGATACTGATACCCCTATTACTCGTCAATTTGACCAACGCGGCGGATATTCAAAATGTCGCTCATTTTCTTAATTTGGACGAACACTTGCTCTAATTGAGAGCGATCGCGTATATCTATTCCTAAGTCCATCAATGCAGGTTGACCAACAGAGGTTTTCACCTGAGCATGGCGGACATTGATTCCTTGGTCGCTCAACCGTGACAAAATATCTTTTAGCACCCCTACACGGTCAAGGGCTTCAATTTGAACATCTACTGGGTACGTGTGTGGACGACCACTATTTTCGGCGCTTGGGTTCCACCTAACTGGTACTAAGCGCTCATATTCCACAGTCTCCAGATTATTGCAGCCTTGGCGATGAATTGAAATCCCCCTACCTCGCGTCACCACACCAATAATCGGTTCGCCAGGAATCGGGGTACAACATCCAGCTAAATGATATACCAACCCCTCTACCCCAACAATAGGCGAATCACTGGCGCGGGAAGTAGTTGGAGGCGCATCTCGCAAAGCTTTTGATGTAGTAGGTGGTTCTTTGGGGATAAATGGCGGCACTGTAGACACTGGTTGTTGTCCCTTCGCCACTTCTCGCCAACGATTTAGCACCAAGTTCAACGTCACTTCACCATAACCCAAACCGGCAAGTAAATCGTCCACACTGTGGTAGTTACACTTTTCGGCGACAATCTGCATTGCATCGGACTTTAGCAAACTATCAAAACCAGTTTTACCTAGTTCCTTTTCTAACAATTCCCGTCCACGGGCAACATTTTCTTCGCGGCGCGATCGCTTGTACCATTGTTTTATTCGATATTTCGCTGCCGAACTTCTAACAAAGTTCAACCAATCCAAGCTCGGATGACAGTTCTTTTGGGTGAGAACTTCTACAATATCGCCATTGTGTAGCCGCGTTGATAAAGACACCATTCGCCCATTCACCCGCGCCCCTGAACAGTGGTTTCCAACTTCGGTATGAATGCGATAAGCAAAATCTACAGTGGTAGAACCGGGGCTTAAAGGAACAACATCCCCCTTAGGGGTGAAGACATAGACATCATCTTCAAATAGATTATCCTTGACACTATCAAGATATTCTTGTGCATCCTTGAGATCAGTTTGCCACTCAAGCAGTTGTCGCAGCCAAGTAAACTTGTCATCTGTCCCTGTCAAATGGCTAATACTAGAACCTCCAGTTTCTTTGTATTTCCAATGGGCGGCAATCCCATACTCGGCGATATGATGCATTTCGATTGTCCGAATTTGCACCTCTAAAGGGCGACCAGTTAGTCCAATCACCCCGGTATGCAACGACTGGTAACGGTTAGGCTTTGGCAGCCCAATGTAATCTTTAAATCTCCCAGGAATTGGGCGAAAAGCATCATGAACCACCGCCAACGCCCGATAGCATTCCTCATTGCTTTGAACAATAATCCGCAGCGCTGCCAAATCGTAAATTTCATGAAATTCCTTTTGCTGACGGTGCATTTTTTGGTAAATGCTATAAAGGTGCTTGGGACGACCGCTAATATCCTGAAAGCGGATTCCGGCTTGCTGCAAACGCTCTTGCAACATGTTCGTAGCTCTAGCCAGTTTCTCTTCTCGCGCCGTCCGTTTTTCAGAAACAAGCTCTTGCATTTGGCGAAAAGCTTCTGGTTCCAAATATTTAAAAGCCAAATCTTCCAGTTCCCATTTAATTCGCCAAATCCCCAAGCGATTGGCTAAAGGCGCGAATATATCTCGCGTTTCTTGGGCACTACGGCGGCGGCTGGCCTCTGACATATATTGTAAAGTTCGCATATTATGCAAACGATCTGCCAATTTCACCACAATGACCCGGATATCTTGCGCCATTGCCAAAAACATCCGCCGGAAGTTTTCGGCTTGGCTTTCGGTTTTGCTGGTGAAATTGATTTTAGAAAGCTTTGTTACACCTTCAACCAATTGCCGCACTTCTGCGCCAAAGCGTTCTTCAATTTCTTGACTTGTAACTTCTGTATCTTCAACTACATCATGGAGAAATCCAGCTGCTATCATAGCAGCACTACCTCCCAAGTCATGCAGCAAGTCGGCTACAGCAATGGGATGAGCAATGTATGCTTCCCCCGATTTGCGGTATTGACCTTGATGGAGTTGGTAAGCATATTCAAATGCACGACCAATTAAAACTGCATCACTATGCCTTCGGTCATCTTCCACTTCGCCGTTACTTGTCGATGACTCCTTCAAACATTTTTTTAACCATTCTGGAATGGCTAGATCAACTGATGAATTTATAGCTAGACTGCTCATACAAGTGGGTTTGGATAGGATCGGTAGATAAGTGAATGATAAATAAAAGTGGCAGCATCACCCTAAGAAAATGCTGTCGCCCATTAAACTGGAAAATCCATTGATGGCAAACAAAGCCTCAAATCAGGATTTGAGGCTTTTAGTGCTAATAAGCCTTTAAGAAAGTTTATTGTAAAAGAAAAATTACTTGACACTAATACTATCTTAACTAGCACTGGATGTCTTTAAACCCTGAGAAATATTTGGCACTCGTAACCTTGCTTGAGCAATTACGCTCCGATGCCACAACGACCCAAATTGCTGCGCCTGAACTGCGAGTGCGTGTAGCCTCGTTGCAGCAATTTTTCGGACAGCAGATTGTGCCTTTGGCTGATGAAAACTGGCGAGTACAGTCTTATCAAACGGAAATGAGCAAGCAATTGCGTTTGTTGGCAATAGATGTGATGTTTTTGCAAGGAGCGCGGCAAGCATCTACTGCACAGACGAGACTTCAGACGATTAGCGATCGTTTGACAACCCTCATTCAGTACTGTAATGCTATTCTGCAACCAGAAGCGGAAGGAGAAAAATAACAATTGTTCACCTTTTTCTCTAATTAATCCATCATCTCATTTACAACCGTTCGTGAAAAGTTATTTTGCTAACAAGTTATAAGGTGGGGAATTGGGAATTGGGAATTGGGCATCGGTTATTCTCGTTGTCCTTTTAAAGTTCTGATCTAAAAAAGCCTTATTTCAGATTTTTCCCCATGCCCTATGCCCTATGCCCCATACCCAATCCCTTTGAGGAGAAGATTCATTGTGCGGCGCATATATGCTTCTACTGGTTCGGTAGTGGGTTTAAAGATCAGTGCATAATATAATGATCCGCTCACCAGGTCGATAATTAGGTCTACGTCTGCATCCTTGTGTATTTCACCTCTAGACTGGGCACGCTCAAGTACTTTAGAGAATGCTTCACGTCGGAGTTTTGTATATTTTGTCCAGTAAACCTCGGCAAACTGAGGATTGCTAGATGCTGTACTAATTATCAAAGCGAGTGTCTGACGACCAAGGGGACTATCTATCTTTTTGGCGGCATTCTCGATCAAAATATCCATGTCTCCCCAAAAGCTGCTGGTATCGGGGATCGCTAAATCATCTCTCAAACTTTCTATCGCGTCTGCAACTAGTTCTTCTTTGGAAGTGTAACGCCGATAGATGGTCGTTTTACCAACTCCAGCACGAGAAGCGATCGCTTCTATACTCATGCTTTGATATCCTACCTCTGCAAGTAAGTCTAAGGTCGCTTGCAGAATCGCTTGGTCGGCGTGAATGCTACGTGGTCGTCCAGAAGGACTGTTGATTTGGTTACTCATAAAAATATCATCCCCAAGCAATATCTTTTTGGCAATCTGCTTCTGGCTTTGGTAACAGAACAAGCATCAGGGAAACAAATAAGCCCTTTTACCAAGTTTTCATACACGAAAACAACAAAAGTGACTATCCATCTTTAGCATAAGTATTTCTGCTGCTTTTCATTGAAGTCTTCCTTGACCGTTTTTATATGATACGCTACCGTAGCGTATAGATAATATACTTAACTTTAGCTTTGGTGTAAGCGTAGCCCAATCCAGGCATAGCTTTGATTCCAAAGAAGGAAACCCAGATAGGATCTGACGAATATTAATTACGAATTACGAATTAAAATGGCTGCCAACATTAAACGTTCTAGTTTTGATAAATTTGGTTATGTCCACGGGCCATTGAAGTGGGCGATCGCTTTGACAGCTTCTCTTGGTGCAATTTTAGAAGTAATTGATACCAGTATTGTGAACGTTGCCCTGACGGATATGCAAGCTAGTTTGGGTGCAACTGTCAGTGAGGTAGGTTGGGTAGTAACTGGATATGCGATCGCAAATGTCGTCTTAATTCCCTTATCTGCATGGCTGGGAGATTACTTTGGACGCAAAACTTACTTTATCTTTTCGTTGATTGGCTTTACCATTGCCTCGGTTTTATGCGGGTTAGCATTCAATTTACCGATGCTGGTTCTTTCCCGAATTCTTCAAGGTTTATGTGGTGGCGGGTTGCTAGCTAAAGCACAAGCGATTTTGTTTGAGACTTTTCCACCTGCTGAACAGGGTTTGGCACAGGCAGTTTTTGGAGTAGGTGTAATTGCTGGCCCGGCTATCGGCCCGACTTTAGGAGGATTCTTGGTAGATGGTTTGGGCTGGCGGTGGATTTTCTTTGTTAATATTCCCTTCGGGATCGTTGCAGTAGCAATGTCCTTCATGTTTTTGCCCAAAGACAAAGACAAAAGCGAGACACAAAGCCAATCTGTCGATTGGTTCGGCATTGGGTTTTTGATTATTGCAATCGGCTGTCTGCAAACTTTGTTAGAAGAAGGAGAGAAAGAAGACTGGTTTTCCTCCGGTTTCATCACCACGTTAGCGATCGCCAGTATTATCGGATTAGGGCTATTTATTTGGTACGAGTTGAAGATAGCGCATCCTGCCGTAGATTTGAGAGTTTTGCGTCACCGTTCTTTAGCTGCGGGAAGCGTTCTCTCAGCAGTAGTGGGTATGGGGCTTTATGGCACACTCTTTGCAGTGCCGATATTTGCTCAAAGTGTACTGCACTTTACGGCAACGCAGACAGGACTATTGTTAGCGCCTGGTGCTTTAGCCTCTGCGATCGTTATGGTTCTATTAGGCAAGCTATCCAGTAAAATTGATGCCCGATTTTTAATTGCAATGGGCGCTGTCGGCTCATCTGGAGTTATGTTTCAACTTGCAGCAATTACCCCACAAACTGGCACAGATGATTTATTTTGGCCATTGGTATGGCGTGGGGCTTTTACTGTGTTGATGTTTCTGCCTTTGAGTTTGGCAGTTTTAGGCCCGCTACCCAAACAAGATGTTTCTGCTGGATCTGGTTTCTACAACCTGACTCGACAACTAGGTGGCAGTATCGGCATTGCCCTACTTACCACTTTGCTTGACCGAAGACACGCTTTTCATCGAGCTATCTTGTTAGCAAAACTTAGCCCTTATGACCCAGAAACCAATCAACGTCTAGATTTACTCAATGGGGCACTTCAAAGCCAAGGTATGGATGCGGCAACAGCACAACAACAAGCACTAGCTTTATTAAGTCAAACAGTAAATACTCAAGCCGCTGTTTTATCTTACGCAGATTGCTTTCGAGTGGTAGGGATCGGGTTCCTTTGCTCATTACCTCTATTACTATTTTTGGGTAAAGGCGGTGCCGGAGCGAAAGCATCAATCAGTCATTAGACGGATATCAATTTTAAGCTTTCTCATGTAAGACTATGTAAAAACACGGCTTAAAAATTCTTCTGAGCCGAAAGTCACAGAGAAAAATTAATATATACTGATATATCTAGATAAAAAATAAAAATCCCACTCTGTTTTGAGCAGGATTATGTGAAGTCTTATTGCTAAAATTAGAAATTACGATCTTAGAAAAAGTTCATTATTGTAATAACTCCAACACTGGTTAACATCATTAAAGCGCCCATGATTATAGATTGGCCTAATGGATTGCTGAATTTTGAATCGTTCATTTAAGTAAAAATCCTTTTTTTAATAGTTCCTTAACCATATCAAAATCAGTATAAATATCTATAAAAGCGCTGTAAAACTTAAAATCCCGTAAATTTTCTTAACAAAAAATTAATTTGCAACTTAAGTATCGGTTTTTACTTATGAGGGGTTAGTCTTTCAGTCTCCCCACTTCCTATTCTCCAGTTCCAAAATGTAGTAATTTCCGAACAGAATAAATACCTGAACTCCGAGCGGAATACGCGCCTTTATGGAGTAAAATAAATCGTAATCAAGGTAGAAATATTTGAATAGAAGATTATCATGACAGTCTCTACAGCATCTAGAAACCAAGCGATCGCTTTTGACTTAGAAAAATTAAATCAGGAATTTGAAACTGCCACTCCCAAAGAGATACTGGCATGGTCTATAGAGAATATCCCAACGGGATTGGTGCAAACAAGCGCCTTTAACGTGGATGACATGATAATTACCCATATTCTTTACAGTGAACTGAAGCATCCCGTTCCTGTAATCTTTCTCGATACCTTGCATCATTTCCCTGAAAGCCTAGAATTAGTAGCCAAAGCCAAAGAAATCTACAATCTGGATTTGCAAACTTTCAAAACTCCAGACGTAGAAACCCGCGAAGCCTTTGAAGCCAAATACGGCGACAAACTCTGGGATACGGATATTGCTAAATTCCACCACATTACAAAAATTGAACCACTGTTACGGGGTCTAGACGAACTCAACAGCGTCGCTTGGATTACTGGTCGCCGCCGTGACCAAGCAGTAACCCGTGCGAATATGCCCATATTTGAATTTGATGGTAAAGGTCGGCTGAAAGTAAATCCCATTGCTACCTGGACACGCCAAGATAGCTGGGTTTACGTGGCTGAGCATGGAGTCATCTACAACCCACTCCATGACAAAGGTTATCCCAGCATCGGCGACCAACCCATAACCACCAAAGTAGGTGAAGGCGAAGACGAACGCGCTGGACGTTGGCGGGGAAGTGATAAAACAGAATGTGGAATCCATATTTAGTTATTAGTCATTGGTCATTTGTCATTTGTCATTAGTATTAGACAAAGGATAAATGACTAAGGACGAAAGACAAATATGATTAAAATCCTCCATCTTTCCGACATCCACATGGGAAGCGGCTTCTCCCACGGACGAATTAATCCTACAACTGGGTTAAACACACGATTAGAGGATTTTGTCAACACCTTGTCTATCTGTATTGACCGAGCGCTGACAGACGCTGTTGATATGGTGATATTTGGTGGCGATGCTTTCCCGGATGCGACACCCCCGCCTTATGTACAACAAGCTTTTGCCAGCCAATTTCGCCGTCTTATGGATGCCAATATTCCAACAGTATTGTTGGTAGGCAACCACGACCAGCATTCTCAAGGACAGGGAGGAGCGAGTTTAAATATTTACCGCACTTTGGGAGTGCCAGGGTTTGTTGTCGGTGATACATTAACTACTCACTGCATCGAAACCCGCAATGGCAAAGTGCAAGTAATTACTCTCCCTTGGTTGACTCGTTCTACCCTGATGACTCGCCAAGAGACTGAAGGTTCGTCTTTGGCGGAAGTCAACGAACTGTTAACGGAACGTCTGCGAGTTGTAATGGAAGGGGAAATTCGCCGTCTTGACCCTGATGTGCCAACAGTGCTTTTAGCTCATTTGATGGCTGACAATGCTAGCTTGGGGGCAGAACGCTTTTTGGCAGTGGGTAAAGGCTTTACTCTACCCCTATCTTTGCTAACGCGACCTTGTTTTGATTATGTAGCGTTGGGACATGTCCACCGCCACCAGAACCTCAATAAATCCAACAACCCGCCGGTGATTTATCCGGGAAGTATTGAGCGGGTAGATTTTAGTGAAGAAAAAGAAGACAAAGGCTATGTAATGTTGGAACTGGAGCGAGGCAAGGCTGAATGGGAATTTTGTCCCTTAACAGTTCGGACTTTCCGCACCATTGAGGTGGATATCTCAAAAGCAGATGAGCCGCAAGCGTTGTTAATGAAAGCGATCGCTAAGTATGATATTCAAGATGCTGTAGTACGGCTAATTTACAAACTCCGCTCCGAACAAATGGATTTAATTGACAGTTCTTCTCTACATACTGCTTTAAGTCCGGCTCATACCTACACCATTCAAGCAGAATTAGTAAGTCAATTAGCCAGACCCCGGATTCCTGAATTGACTGCGAGTAGCAGCATCGACCCAATGGAAGCTTTGAAAACTTACTTGAACAACCGCGAAGACCTCAAAGACATAGCAACATCAATGCTAGATGCTGCACAGAAGTTGCTAGCGGATGATGTGGAAATCTGGCTAGAAGCAGCAACTAGCGAGTAGGATAGATGCCAATTACATATTCATGTTTTAAGGGTAGCGATCGCATGATTATATTTTCTCACTGTAGGGGCGATCGCTCTTTCAATAATGAGAGAATATAATATAACTTCAGGGCAGTTCATGATGAAGCGAGAATTTAATGTAATTATTGAACAAGATGCAGACGGCTACTTTGTTGCTTCCGTCCCAAATCTTCCTGGTTGTCATACGCAAGCCAAAACTTTAGATGAGTTGATGGAGCGTATTAGAGAAGCGATTGAACTTTGTTTAGAATTTGAGGAAGAACAGCAAGATTCACTGGACTTCGTTGGTATTCAACGAGTCGCAGTTGAGATATGAGTCAATTCCCAAGCGTCACAGGAAGGGAAGTTATTGCAGCCCTTAGCAAAGTCGATTTTGAAGTGGCTAGAGTACGTGGTAGTCATCATATTATGATACACAGTGATGGTCGCAGGACAGTAGTTCCTGTACATTCAGGTGAAACAATTGGTCGTGGTTTACTGGCACAAATATTACGCGATTGCCAAATACTCGTGAAGAATTTAGGGAATTGTTGTAAGTATTAATAGCTATTTGTGATCGGCAAATCAGGGAAAGGTGGGCATTACTCTGATTTTTTACAACACATTACCATATTTTGCTAGGCAATGCCAACTCTACCAGTGCTTGCCTGACTTTACAATATTTAGGATAGGGATTTTCTATATAAAATGAAAAGTCAACTACTAAATGGGGTTCTTCTACAAGGTGCTAGAACCCTTTGATGAATTTTCCGATACAGGTTAGGATAATCCATCAATTAAAGGAAAAACTTCAAACCCGCTTAATCGCGCTGTAACACGAAAGTCACCCAAATTTATATTTTTGGGCAGATTATTGAGGAGTTTGCTACTCTACTATCAACTATTGTTTTTCTTCTAGCTAGAGGAAATTTTTGACTTAGTAAAAAAAGTTATCGAGCCTTGAATAAGCTACTCTTTACAGGTAAATCTTTTCGTTTTATGGCTTTTGTACTACCACTAATTACGTGGTGGGGATACAAAGAAGTACAAAACCAATTTGTACAGCCGCAAGCAGTTGTAGTGTTGGGTGGTTCAACGAGACGTTTAGAGCGAGAGAAGTTTACGGCAGAATTTGTTCGCCAGCATCCAAATATACCAATCTGGATTACTGGGGGTAGTCCACCTAGATTCACCCAACGAGTCTTTAGCAAAGCTGGTGTTGATCCTAAGCGTTTACACCTGGATTATGAAGCCGTAGATACAGTTACTAATTTTACTACGTTAGTAGATGATTTGCAAGCTCGTGGTATTAAGAGCGTTTATTTAATTACTTCAGACTTCCACATGCGCCGGGCTTGTGTCATCGGCGAAATTATTTTGGGTAGTCGAGGTATTTATTTAAAACCAGTGCCAGTCCCTTCAGAAAAACCCCCTGAATCTATCGAAAAATCTATCCGCGATGGAGCCAGGGCCATACTTTGGATAGCAACTGGTTACACTGGTGTGGATGCAGCTAAAAATAAACGGTAAATCAACAGTGTGAATTTAATCATCAAGATGTAATTCAAGATAGGTAAATTTAAGAGCATTAATGGCAATAATCGTGATACTAACTAAGTAATAATAGACACATGAAAGCACAGCGATCGCAAAACTAGCGCAACATTAACCCTAAAACAACACAATATAAAAACCAATTAACTGTTTTTGCTCATTTGGTTGCTTAGTGAATACTTTGCGTCCATCAAAGTTTTGAGTGGTGACTTGCGTAAATGGAATTTATCTGTGTAGCTCAAGGAAAAAAACGCCCCAACTTATCTCACAATTTGATACCCTAGCTTAAACAGATTTGAATAAAAGTTAAAGCGTGGAAATTCAACTTGGGCGGGGAAAAACAGCTCGCAGAGCTTACGGAATAGATGAAATTGCTCTAGTTCCTGGTAACAGAACACTAGATCCTAGTTTGGCAGATACTAAATGGCGTATTGGCAATATTGAGCGAGAAATTCCGATAATTGCCAGTGCAATGGATGGCGTAGTAGATGTTCGTATGGCTGTACGTTTGTCACAGTTGGGAGCATTAGGTGTCCTCAATTTAGAGGGTATTCACACTCGCTACGTTGACCCAGAGCCAATATTAGATCGGATTGCCTCTGTGGGGAAAGATGAATTTGTTGCCCTGATGCAAGAACTCTATGCCGAACCAATAAAGCCGGAATTAATTGAAAAACGTATTCAGGAAATTAAAGAACAAGGTGGCATTGCTGCGGTAAGCGCAACTCCAGCCGGTGCAAGCAAATACGGTGAGGCGGTAGCAAAAGCTGGGGCCGATTTATTTTTTGTTCAAGCGACAGTAGTCTCTACTGCACATCTGTCACCAGAGTCGATAATACCACTTGATTTAGCAGAATTTTGCCGTTCTATGCCCATCCCTGTGGTGTTGGGGAATTGCGTGACTTACGACGTGACGTTGAATTTGTTGAAAGCTGGGGCGGCTGGCGTACTAGTGGGAATTGGTCCCGGTGCTGCTTGTACATCCCGTGGGGTCTTGGGTGTGGGTGTGCCACAGGCAACTGCGATCGCAGATTGTGCAGCAGCACGAGATGATTACTACAAAGAAACTGGTAACTATATCCCCATTATCGCTGATGGTGGTTTAATCACCGGTGGCGACATTTGTAAATGTATCGCCTGTGGTGCTGATGGTGTGATGATTGGTTCACCCTTTGCGAGAGCCGCAGAAGCCCCAGGACGGGGTTATCATTGGGGTATGGCAACTCCCAGCCCAGTTTTGCCCCGTGGTACCCGCATTCGCGTTGCCACCACTGGTAGCCTAGAACAAATACTCATTGGCCCAGCCGGACTAGATGATGGCACTCACAATCTTTTAGGAGCCTTAAAGACGAGCATGGGCACTTTAGGAGCCAAAAATATTAAAGAAATGCAGCAAGTGGAAGTTGTGATTGCGCCTTCTCTATTAACCGAGGGTAAAGTTTACCAAAAAGCTCAACAATTAGGTATGGGGAAATAAGGGGCAGGGGGACAAGGGGACAAGAAGTGAGAACTTGAAACAAGTCTTTCCCCTTGTCCCGAATTCTCCTTGTCCCCAAGTCCTCTTCCCAATACTTCTCTAACGAGAGGCTACGCCAACGACTTCTCTACGAGACGCTACGCGTTAGCGGAGCTTTCGCTTTAGCGATACGCTCAGTACAAGTTCCCAATCCCAAATTCTGCAATAAATTTTTCCAGCCCCCTAAACAATTGCTGGAAAAATCCGATATGTCGCCTACAATAGAGATAGCGGAGACGAATGTTTCCGTTCACTCCTCACACCACACTCCGCCCGGACTACTGTTCGGGCGGTTCCTTATGTTTGTAAATAAATTCGAGAGCTTCTTTGCAAATGTACATCCTTAGACTCCCAAGCTGAGGTTTTTGCTATGGTAGAATTTTCACCAAGTTCAGATATTATTGGCGAAGGTTTTAGGCATGTCAACAGCCGCACAAGTTACCGATTCTAGTTTCAAGCAAGAAGTACTCGACAGCGATGTACCCGTTTTAGTTGACTTTTGGGCACCCTGGTGCGGACCATGCCGTATGGTAGCTCCTGTTGTCGATGAAATCTCCGAACAGTACAAAGGTCAAATCAAGGTCGTCAAAGTCAACACGGATGAAAATCCTCAAGTTGCTAGTCAGTACGGCATCCGCAGTATTCCCACATTAATGATTTTTAAAGATGGACAAAAAGTAGATATGGTGGTAGGCGCTGTACCTAAAAGTACATTAGCTTCCACTTTAGAAAAGTATCTTTGAAACTCAATTGGGAACGAAATCCCTTTGAGTTATCAATGTTGTTCTAGCTTTAGGTTAATTTTTACAAACAAGTTTGAGAGGCGCGAATTTCTCGTTTTTCAAACTTGTTTACATTTGTATACACTTTCAGAATATTTTTAGGAGTTTTCTAGCTCAAAAATAATTCTCTAACTCCCGTACTACCAATTTCCACTGCTAACGCCGCCAACAGAAAGCCCAAAAGTTGAGTCACAATCACTCCACCTTCTGCACCAATCCACTGGTCAATCAGATTTGCCAAACGCAAAATTAACCAAGTGACAAACATCGCCCCTACGATACCCACCGCGACACTAATATGCGGACTCTGTGATTTCGACATCAGCAACATCACCGTTGTCAAAGTCCCTGGCCCCGCTAGCAGTGGTAAAGCTAGGGGAGTAATTGCGACATCGCGTCCTTCTTCAACAATTGGCTGATCTAATTCTCCCCGCAGCATTTGCAAAGCAATTAACAGCAACAATATACCTCCTGCTACTCGCAAAGAGCCGATACTGATTTCCAAGTAATTTAAAATTACTTGCCCAGCAAAAGCAAATAGCAAAAGAACTGCGATCGCAACGATAATTGCTTTATCTATAACTTTGTTTCTTTGGTCTGGCATCATGCCCTTAGTCAAAACTAAAACAATCGGTATATTGCCCACAGCATCTGCTAGGACAAACACAGCAATAAATGTTTGAACGAAAATAGAAATATCCACAGCAGGTAACTTTTATCAGGGTTTGATCATAAACTAATGCCAATCTTGCTCTGTTTGCCAGAACCTAGAGGAAGATTAAAATCAGCAATAAAATAAGTCTGGTAAAGGAAATCTTAGCTGACATATTTCTAATTAAGTTCCATAGATGTTGAAGTAGCGATATATTTTGATAATCTATCTTCCATAAATCAACTGTTCGTTGTTGAATCTATGAAGTCTTATTTAGCCGCCGCTATTCAATTGACAAGTGTGCCCGATCTACACAAAAATTTGGCTCAGGCAGAAGAATTAATAGAGCTTGCCGTGCGTCAAGGTGCTGAACTGGTAGGCTTGCCAGAAAACTTTTCCTATATGGGAGAAGAAAAAGATAAACTCGCACAAGGTGATGCGATCGCTCTTGAAAGTGAAAAATTTCTCAAAAAAATGGCTCAACGCTTTCAAGTTACGATCTTGGGCGGCAGCTTTCCACTTCCTGTAGACAATACAGGCAAAGTTTATAACACAACTCTACTTATCGACCCAAGCGGTCAAGAACTTGCACGTTACTACAAAGTACACTTATTTGATGTTGATGTCCCCGACGGCAACACCTATCGGGAATCCAGCACTGTTGTGGCTGGTACGGAACTACCACCCGTCCATTTCTCAGAAAAACTCGGTAATTTAGGGCTTTCTATTTGTTATGATGTCCGGTTCCCTGAACTGTATCGTCATTTGGCAGATAAGGGAGCCGATGTTATCTTTATTCCCGCCGCCTTTACCGCCTTTACTGGCAAAGACCACTGGCAAGTACTACTACAAGCCAGAGCCATCGAAAATACCGCCTATGTCATTGCTCCTGCCCAAACGGGTAATAACTATGCCCGCCGTCTAACCCACGGGCACGCCGTGATTATCGACCCTTGGGGCGTAATTTTAGCTGATGCTGGAGAAAAACCGGGAATTGCGATCGCAGAAATCAAACCTACTAGGCTTGAACAAGTCCGCCGTCAAATGCCCTCTTTACAACATAGGGTGTTCTAGGGACTGGGAACTGGGGACTGGGGACTGGGGAAAAATAACTACTGGTTATTGAGCAATGCCCAATTCCCAACTCCCAACCCTTATAAATAAAATAAAAAACCGGGTAAATACCCGGTTTATATCAATATTAGAATCTTCAATTTTTTAGGAGCATAGCAGTAGTATGCACCTATTTATTGGTTGTCAGAATTAAACTTTAGCAGCAGCTTTGGTGACAACATTGAGTTCACCTTTAGCATACTTAGCAGCAAAATCTTCCAAAGAAATTTGCTTAATCTTGCTTGCATTGCCAGCTGTGCCAAATTGTTGATAGCGTTCAGCACACACCTTTTGCATGTATGTAATAGAAGGCTTGAGGAAGTGACGGGGGTCAAACTCCTCTGGTTTTTTAGCCAAAGCTTCACGTACAGCAGCAGTAATTGCCAAACGGTTATCGGTGTCGATGTTTACTTTACGTACACCACTCTTAATACCTTTTTGGATTTCTTCTACAGGTACACCGTAGGTTTCAGGAATTGCACCACCATACTGGTTAATCAGTGCAAGTAAATCTTCAGGTACAGAGGATGAACCATGCATTACCAAGTGGGTGTTAGGCAGACGGCGGTGAATTTCTTCAATGCGGCTGATTGCCAAAATTTCGCCAGTCGGCTTACGAGTAAACTTGTAAGCACCGTGGCTTGTGCCAATGGCGACAGCCAAAGCATCTACTTGGGTTGCTTCTACAAATTCAACAGCTTCATCGGGGTCGGTTAGCAGTTGTGAGTGGTCGAGTGTACCTTCAAACCCGTGACCATCTTCAGCTTCACCAGCACCAGTTTCTAGAGAACCCAAACAACCGAGTTCACCTTCAACACTGACACCCAAAGCATGAGCTACATTTACAACTTCGCGGGTAACATTAACGTTGTACTCGAAGCTAGCAGGAGTTTTAGCATCAGCTTCTAAAGAACCATCCATCATCACGCTGGTGAAGTTGTTCTTAATTGCTGAGTAGCAGGTAGCAGGAGCATTCCCATGATCTTGGTGCATGACAATGGGAATGTGAGGATAGGTTTCTACCGCTGCCAAAATCAGGTGGCGGAGGAAGTTTTCGCCAGCATAATTACGAGCGCCGCGTGAAGCTTGTAAAATGACGGGGCTATCTGTCTCTACAGCAGCCTTCAGGATTGCCTGAATCTGCTCCAAATTGTTAACGTTGAAAGCTGGGATGCCGTAACCGTTTTCAGCTGCGTGATCCAACAGCAGCCGCAGTGGTACAAGCGCCATAGATAGTCCTCCTAATGTGGTTGTCAGCTAGTCGGTCTGAGAGAAGCGTAATAAATACGCTAAATCTTAAGAGTTTTTTCAACTTATAGGAAATTATAACTAGTGTCGTGTATCTATGTTGAAAAAGTTTATGCCATCGTTACTATAACTATGTTCTATACTCCTGTACTATGAACCATCGTTGCTCTGTATTGCTGTAGATTTAGTTACCCTACAGCTAGTAGCTCTGGTAGCCCAGTATCCCAAATGGTCATCTCGAAGCGATCGCACTCCTAACTATTTTGGCCAATCTACAAGCGATAGCATCAGGCACAAGGCTCTAGTCTCTGGACAAATGCTGCATGTTCAGGAGATTGCAAGCCTGTTTGTAAAACACTCAACACGGACTGCATATTCCCTGCTAATAACTCTGCAACCCCTAACCACAACCCTGGAAAAATTTGACTTCGCAGAATACCGTTACTATCAGTAGCCAACTCTAGATACTCACCCTGTTCCAAATAGAACCACGTCAATTTCTGATCGAGTACTTGCCAGACGATATATTCTTTGACTCCATTGCGACGATAAGCTTGTTTTTTAGCATGGAGGTCGATGGCGACACTACTAGCAGCAATTTCGACAATTAACTCTGGTGCGCCTTCAATATAATCATCGTCACTCAGCCTTGCTTGACCACCCGCTTCTGCACTAATCAGAAGTACAGCATCTGGTTGGGGTTCGTTATCTAAGTCTAGGCGCACAGTGGGTTCTACTCCCAAAGCTACACCAGGTGTAGCGGCTTCATAAGTACCGAGCCACGTAAGAATCCAACCATGCGGTTGACCATGACTTCTAAAACGCAAAGCAGCAGGCATGTAGACAATTCCCTCAATCAATTCGGCTTTTTTCAAGTGAGGCATGGCGTTGTAGCGACGCTCAAATTCATAAAGGCTTAGTTTGTCGCCATTTTCCAGAAGGGGAATTGTCCAATGCTGTGGAAGTGTTTTTACCATGACAATGGTGTTTGGGATTAGTCTATGCCTATCCTATCGAATTGCAGAAATTTCTTGGATGCTGCGATCGCCTTCTTTGTAATTTAGTAATATGTTAATTTTATGGGTCGCCCGGGATTCGAACCCGGAACTAATCGGTTAAAAGCCGAGTACTCTACCGTTGAGTTAGCGACCCTTTCGCTGCATTTCGCAACTTTGCCATCATAGCATATACATCTGTAGATTTGTAAAGGGGTTTAGAAAAAATTAGCCGTCAACCTTATAGATGCTGTATGGCTAGCTCCTGGTGCTAACACAGTCAGGTTATCACCAGTATTAAGAGAGTTACGGGTGGCGCTCCAAGGTTCTAAACAGTAGAATTCTTTGCCCTTGACTGTCCAAAATACTAGCCAGGTAGAGAAATCATCATAATCCAACGTAAGTTTTAACTTCCGGCTATGATCTATTGCAGTAGCCGATTTACTCGTTAACTGTCCAAAGGCAAAATCAATTTCATCACGGCTAAAGTCAAAATTGCCATCAAAAGAGTGAAATTCCTTAGTTTGATTGTCTTGATACTGCTTTGAAGGAATTTCAACCTCTAGCTGACTTTTATCACCGCAGAGAAAGTAGGGATGGAAACCAGCCGAAAAGGGCATTGGTGTGGATGACAAGTTTTTATACTGCTGGCGGACTTCTAGGGTATTACCTTGAAGTTCGTAGGTGAAAGCCAGTTGAAAATCAAAAGGATAAACTACCTTAGTTTGCTCATTGCTATCAAGAACAACAGTGAGACTAGCTTTATCTCCAGTTTCCTGTTCTGTTGCTTTCCAGGGTAATTCACGGGCAAAACCGTGTTGTTTGAGAGTATATTTTTGCCCGTTGTGGATGTAAGTATTATCTGGTAAATTGCCACAAATAGGAAACAAAATTGGATTCCCACCTCTGACACTCAAATCAGGATGAGTAAACCGTTCAGTGTCCAAGTAGAAAATTTCTTGCCCTTGAATGCGCCAACGAGTGATGATACCACCGCGTTCTGGTACTACTTCCAATTGAGAACCAGCGGCTTCATCAGAAAGAATGTACGTCTTGTACTGTTGCTGTTGAACTGCAATGCTAAACACAAATTTTAGTCCTGAGTAAGGTGTAGTACTGGGTACATAGTGCTGAGTCCTGAGCAGAATAAAAAGTACTCAGGACTCAGGACTCAGCACTCATAACTCAGCACTGTTTATTCGTCTTCTGCAAACACGAAACGATATAACTCGCTGGGGTCTGGTTCGGGGCTGTTTTCGGCGAATTTAACTGCCTCGTCGATTACATCCTGAATTTTACGATCAATAGCTTTGATTTCTGCCTCATTCGCTAGATTTTGCTCCAGCAAATAAGCAGCCAGCTTTTTAATTGGGTCACGGGCAAACCAAAATTCTTTCTCAGCTTTGCTCCGCATTTCATCTGGGTCAGCCAAGGAGTGACCACGGAAGCGATAGGTCAGCGCCTCAATTAATGTTGGACCTTCACCTGCACGGGCACGGGCGACGGCTTCTTGAGCGACGGCTCGGACAGCTAGAACATCCATGCCATCTACTTCCACGCCCACCATGTTAAATGCACTAGCTTTTTTATAAATCTCTGGCTGGGAAGTCGCCCGTTCGTGAGACATCCCAATAGCCCACTTATTATTTTCGACTACAAAAAGAATTGGCAGTTTCCATAGGGCTGCCATATTCAGCGTCTCAAAAAACTGACCGTTGTTAGCTGCACCGTCACCAAAAAAGCAAGCTGTCACTTGGTCAGCGTTTTTATCTCCCAGCACTTCGCGGCGGTATTTACTTTGAAAAGCCGCTCCAGCTGCTACAGGAATTCCCTCAGCCACAAAAGCATAGCCACCCAACAAGCGATGTTCGGCAGAAAACATGTGCATTGAACCACCGCGCCCTTTGCTGCAACCTGTGGCTTTACCAAATAATTCTGCCATTACCTCTCTTGCTGGTACTCCCGCACTCAGAGCATGAACGTGGTCGCGGTAAGTACTACAAACGTAATCTTCACCCGGTCGCATTGACTGTACAACACCTGTACAAACAGCTTCTTGACCGTTGTACAAATGGACAAAACCAAACATTTTGCCCCTATAGTACATTTCAGCGCACTTGTCTTCAAACAAGCGCCCTAAAACCATATCCTCATACAACCATAACCCTTCTTCTTTAGTAATTTGCGTAGTAGCAGGATTAAATGTGGGCAAAGTACGCTCTTGAACCATTATTTTTGAGTATCCCTGTTGTACAACTTAAAGTTACGGTCTTAAATAAGTTGGTCTGATAACACCTCGGCTTTTAACAGGCTAGCGTTTGTCAGACTCAACAATCAAACTTTATTTATGCACCAAAAAAGGGTCTTAGGGAATAGCTGAATTTTTAATTTTTGATTTTTAACTTTTCAGCCCATACCCCGTGAGGATTTGACTCTAACGACAATATATATCGCTTTGGGTTTTTCTCTCTCACTATTCCCCTTCATAGACTAGCAATCAAGATAGGCTGCTTTCTGCATATCCATTAACAATTTAGAAAAAATGAAGCAAAAGTCCATATACCCAAATAGGTAATTGTAATTAAAGGTTAATTATGATATTATTTTTGTTCTTCTGTTATCAGGGTTAATCCCCAATAGTAGTATTTTTGTTACTTCATACTGGGAAAGTCCCAAAAAAATCAATTATCAATAGATTCTTACAACCACAACATTTATGCCGTGATTAAAAGCGGTAGTTGTGGTTTGTGCTATCGAAGGCTGATAATAGTTGTGTTAAACAAAAATACTAAGAATTAAGACAAAAAATTGAGGCTTTCTAGGCGAAAGCAAAAAATTAGTACTAGAATGTGACTCAAAATTTCGGGAAGGTACAAAACAGGTTGTTGCAATATACACTTGTAGAGTAAATTCTATACGGCATTTTTATGGCACGGTTTTACAGGCCTGGAAAGCTCTAGGTGAATTATGTTGATCACGGTGCAGGGGAAGTAGGCTGTGCGAATTCCGCTAGATTACTACCGAATTTTAGGACTACCGTTAGCGGCAAGTGAAGAACAATTGCGACAGGCATATAGCGATCGCATTGTACAATTGCCGCGACGTGAGTATTCTCAGGCAGCGATTTCTTCTCGTAAACAACTCATAGAAGAAGCTTACGTGGTTTTATCAGATCCAAAACAACGCATTACCTACGATCAGCTTTATCTTGCCCACGCCTATGACCCTGATAACCTTGCTGCTGCCGCAGTAGCACAGGAAAATCGTACAGAAAGCACCAAAAGGGGTAGTGATACCCAGAGTCTTGGTATCGACATCGCCCAAGACGAATTAGTTGGCGCTTTATTAATTTTGCA
This sequence comes from Nostoc sp. UCD121, assembly GCF_014222285.1. Lineage (GTDB taxonomy): Bacteria > Cyanobacteriota > Cyanobacteriia > Cyanobacteriales > Nostocaceae > Nostoc. The sequence continues at coordinate 33,099 of NZ_JACKZS010000004.1, read as the reverse complement.
AGAGTTGGGGGAATACGAACTTGTACTGAAACTAGGTCGTCCGTACCTAGTAAATAAAAATGGTGCTACAAGTGCCAGAAAGGGCAATAATTTAGTAGACGAAGAAATTTATGAAAGTGCTGAACATCCAGATGTCGTTCTCACTGTTGCTCTTGCCTGTCTAGAATTGGGTCGGGAACAGTGGCAGCAAGGTCACTACGAAAATGCCGCCATATCCCTAGAAACTGGTCAAGAACTACTAGTACGGGAAGGTTTGTTCTCCAGTATTCAGGCAGAAATTCAGGCTGATCTTTACAAATTGCGGCCATATCGAATTTTGGAGTTGCTCGCATTACCTCAAGAAAAGACTGCCGAACGAAGCCAAGGCTTAGAATTATTGCAAAATCTCTTAGAAGATCGTGGCGGGATTGATGGCACGAATAATGATGACTCTGGTTTAAACATAGATGACTTTCTACGATTTATTCAGCAGTTACGTAACCACCTAACAGTCGCAGAACAGCACAAATTATTTGAAGCCCAAAGCAAACGCAATTCTGCTGTTGCCACTTACTTAGCTGTTTATGCCTTGATAGCGCGGGGATTTGCTCAACGGCAACCTGCTTTAATTCGTCAAGCAAGACAAATGCTCATGCGTCTGGGCAAGCGCCAAGATGTACATTTAGAACAATCGCTATGCGCCTTACTTTTGGGACAAACTGAAGAAGCAACTCGTGTTTTAGAACTTAGTCAGGAGTACGAAGCTTTAGCTTTTATTCGTGAAAAATCTCAGGACTCTCCAGATTTGTTACCAGGGCTGTGTTTATATGCAGAGCAGTGGCTGCAACACGAAGTCTTTCCCCATTTTCGAGATTTAGCAAACCAGCAAGCTTTTTTAAAAGATTATTTTGCTAACCAACAGGTACAAGCTTATTTAGAAGCACTGCCAACTGATGCCGAAACAACTAATGAATGGGCTGTAATTAACCCCCAGTATTTTCCCCAGGCCAAGGTAAAGAATAGTCATTTTCATAACAATTCAACTAAGACTTCAGCGTCATTTAATCACAGCAGAGTACCTAACCCAGATTTGCCAGAAACACCAACAAAAGAAACGTCTGAATATCCAAACTTCTCACCACAGATGTGGAGTTCATCTGGAAGTATAAAATCAGAGGTTCCTGCTGCTGAAAGGATGAGCAGAGGCACTAATCAGCATTTGAACGGTTCAGGTAAGAGTGCTGTATCTGGTCATAACCAAAAGCGTAGGCGGAGAAAACCCACTCCATCTGCTAGCCGAGAGCGTATACCAGATAATCGTCCTCATTCTCGTCGTCCCCGACGGCGGCGAACTTTTGCAAACACCATAGAAGGGAAAACACGGCTGGTATGGAGAGTGTTTATTTCTTTGGTGAGCATATTAGTTTTTTGGGTATTAGCCACAACAACTTTTGGATGGTTAAAAAATCTGTTTTTTCCTCCACCTTCTCCGCGTGATCCACAGTTGTCTGTACAAATAAATCAACCACCGCTATCTATTCCCACTCCAAATAGTAACCCAGGATCAGAAGAAGGCCCTTTAACAAGTGCAGAGGCAGAAAAAGTTATTTACACTTGGTTATCTACCAAAGCCGCAGCTTTAGGGTCAAATCATGAGATTAATAATTTAGAGCAAATTTTAACTGGTTCAGCTTTATCTCAATGGCGACTGATTGCTCAACAGAATAGGTTAGACAATCGCTACCGCAAGTTCGACCATAGTTTAAAGATAGAATCGGTTGAGAAAATTGGTTTATTTGCAGATCGTGCCGCAGTAGAAGCTACGGTCAATGAAGTGACGCAGTTATATGAAAATGGTCAGTTTAAAAACTCTTCTAATGATAAATTGAGAGTTCGGTATGATTTGATTCGAGAACGAGGGAAATGGCGTATTCAGAGTACATCTGTAGTGAATCAATTCACCAGATAATTTGGAATTTTTCGGCAATTATCTGTACCAAGCTGTATCATTCAATTTAATTAGGAAATATTTTTCTCATAGTTATCACTGAGATAATCCTAATAGGGATCCGATTTGATTCATGAAAAAAATTAGGTATTTTAGGGTGTGTTAGACGGAACGTCGGAATATACCAAATTCCTATAAAACATGAGTCCGACGGCTCATTTCCTAACCGCCTAATTACCTTAAATATTGAAACCTCTCCCTAGTTTTACTACGCAGAACCGTCTCTCTCCGAGTCGAAGAGGGACAGATTTGAACGCAAGTTCAAGGCAAGAAGAACTTTATCGAACTTACGTTTATAAATGGTGCGTTACGCTGTCGCTAACATACCCTACTGGCGTGTCAAGACTAAATTGTTGCAAAAAAATGTAGGTTGGGTGGAGCGGAGCGTAACCCAACCTACGCCTAATGAATTTTCGTTGACTACGATTTAGGGCTGGTTCTTCACCTTGCTCCAAAAATCTTTTCCTGATTCTTCCGACTGTATTGCGATGCAAGTTGAGGGCTAAACTGATTTGTTTATCTGTCCATTTTTTCGTTGCACCCGCACCTTCATCACACATTAATAGCACTTGTGCGTGCAATATTTTTTTCGCTGGGGCATAACCATTACGGCTAATCGCTTCTAGTTTTTGCCTTTGATCGGTATTCAAAAGCACTTTCTCTCTACGACCTCTTCCCACCAGTTTACCCCCATTCTAGGCATTTTTTATTGCACTATTTTAGTCTTGACACGCCACTACGTACATTTTCAAACTTCAAATAGTAAACCTAAAAAATACTTAGTAGCAAAAATGTCTAATATTGAGTATCGCCTCCCCATGATCTGGAATCCAGGCTAGCCACTCATCTGCTGAAACCGGACATAATAAAAGTGCTTCGTCAAAACTAAAGGGGTTAGGAAGTAGCAAAAGTTTTACCCAATTTAAATCCTCCAGATTCTGCATTCTTGGTTGCACAGCAAAATCTGGTCTATGAGAATCTAGTTTCATAGCTTTCTATTAGTCTTCATAAATGGGCTAATCTAAAATTATTTCTGTAATCTAGACTACAAAATAAATAATCTTTGTGAAAAGTATCTGTCGTATAACTTTACGTTGGCTGTGGGGAACTGTTTGCTTATATTGCAGACCACACAGGTGTGGCACGACAGGTTGTAGACTGGGCATTAGATTCGCATTCCCAACTAGCTTATGTCATTTACTTCTATGCCCTCGCTGCGTGAGCAACAACATCCCCTAATTCGTCAGCTAGCTGATTGTATTGAGGCAGCTTGGCATCAGCACCTGGATCTATCGCCCTACCATTTGCCTGATGAGTTGGGGTATGTGGAAGGTAGACTAGAAGGTGAAAAACTGACGATTGAAAATCGCTGCTATCAAACGCCCCAGTTTCGGAAGATGCACTTGGAACTGGCAAAAATCGGAAATATGCTGGATATTTTGCACTGCGTCATGTTTCCCCGTCCAGAATACAACCTGCCGATGTTTGGTTGCGATTTAGTTGGGGGTAGAGGTCAAATTAGTGCAGCGATCGCAGACCTTTCTCCTATCCAATTAGAGCGCACCTTACCCGAATCTTATACTACTGCACTGGCACAGCTACCAGTGCTTAACTTTTCCCAACCCCGTGAATTACCAGAATGGGGAAATATTTTTTCGGATTTTTGCATCTTTGTCCGCCCCGGTTCGCCAGAAGAAGAAGCAATGTTTCTGTCGCGTGTGCGAGAATTTTTAGACATTCATTGTATGCAAGCGATCGCCTCACATCCCGTTTCAATTGAACAAGTTACACAAAATCTCGCTGGACAACAAAACTACTGCACCAAACAGCAGAAAAACGATAAAACTCGCCGCGTACTAGAAAAAGCCTTTGGCCCAGTTTGGGCAGAAAATTATATGACCACAGTTTTATTCGACCTTCCAACTTAGTGATTCCCCATCTCCCCATCTGTAGGCTCTGTTACGTTTTCGCGTCACAGATAAATGTAGAATTCATTCAACGAGAGTTTAATGGAGTCCCAAAACGCCAACAGGGTGAGTAGTCAGGTCTTTGAAGCAAATATCACAAAATGGTTGGTTGTCTTGGTAGGTGCAAGCAACTAGAGACAGCTAACTCATTGACCAGAAAGTTAAGGAAACTCTGATGTTAGGAATGCTCAAGTTGACCCTTCTCTACGACAGGCTGCGCCTTAAGCGTAGCTATGCCGCAGGCTTTACGACTTCGCTCAGGGTGAACAGATATTTTTTAGTTAGTTAATCATTCATTCACTTAAGGAAGACTAACTTTTGTAGCAAGATTGTATCCAAACAAGGCAACAGTCTATTTTTGTCAATTTTGTAACAGATGTAGCCGTAGTTGATGTAACAGTACAGTATCGCATCATACCATTTTGGGATTTTGTGTAGAGACATGATATATCGCGTCTCTATATCTAGGTTTGTGAATTCTGCTAATTCTCATTGCACTCATGTCTCAAGAATACTCAGAGTTATTGAATAGCCAGCTACTATAGCGCTTCTCGGTTTCAATACAGACCTAACCCCGAGTAAGTAAGCTTCCATTCTTCTCTCCTAAAAGGCAAGAGGAATGGAAGTGAGGTCAATGTTATTGCATACATAGATGCATAGCGGCTACCCGTAGGGTACGAGCGTAGACGCATTAGCGAAGCAGGAGCGTCAGCGTCTTGTCGTCAGACATCGCTATAGAAAACACCATTTTGCAAAACCATAGTGTTGAGCGTTCATCACGCAATGGATTTTAAGCCATACCCAGCTTTAAAGCACTGTTGTTTGTCCTAAGCAGCTGGCTGTTGATTAAAAACCCTTTTATTTTTACTTCCATCAGCACAATTCAGGTAAACGGGCAACATACTATGTCAAGGGTGACTGAAAAGCCAAAGCCAAGTGAGCAGGCACTTAATCAAGAACAACCTAAGATTTGGTGGGGTATCGCTGTAGCTGTGCCAATAGTAATCGCGGCTGGGATACTAGGTACAGCCAAAATCGAGCAGCTGAGAAAACTCACTACATCTGTACCCGTAATGCCATCTACCAATAGCATTAGTGCTGTAGGGCGTTTGGAACCGCGAGGCGAAGTTGTTAAATTGTCCGCCCCATCATCAGGATTATCGCCATCGTCACGAATTCAGCAACTTCTGGTGAGAGAGGGTGAACAAGTAAAGCAAGGCCAAATTTTGGCAATTTTGGACAACCGCGATACCCAAATAGCCGGACTAGAAGAGGCGAAAGCCAAAGTGCAAGAAGCCCGTGCGAATTTAGCGCAAGTTAGGGCTGGATCTCCAAGAGATATTCAAGCTCAAAGAGCAGTTGTTGCTCGCCTACAAGCGCAGTTTGTTGGGGAAAGGGATGCTCAACAAGCAACGATCGCCCGGATTGCAGCTCAGTTAAGTGGGGATAAACTTGTTCAGCAAGCAACTGTAAATCGTTTAGAAGCTGAACTCAGTGGGCAAAGAGAAGCTCTCAGAGCAACGCTTACACGTATCCGAGCCGAACAGCGCAATGCCCAAGTCGATGCCGGACGCTATGATTTTTTATACCGAGAAGGTGCGATTTCTCAGCAAGAGCGCGATCGCAGACGCTTGAGTGCAGTAACTTCTAATCAACAGGTGGCCGAAAGCCAAGCTACCCTAAAGCAGACGTTAGCAACCATACGACAGCAACTTGCCGAGGCTAGAGCTAACCAAATACAAAATTTAGCAACTTTGCAACAGCAGCTAATCGAAGCGAAAGTTAATCGTGACAAAACTTTAGCAACTTTGCAAAGACAAATTGAGGAAGAAAAAGCCAAACTAAGCAGAATTTTAGATGTTAGTCCTACCGATGTGCAAGTAGCGCAAGCTCAAGTTAGTAATGCGATCGCAAATGTCAGAAAAGCCGAAGCACAACTAAGGTTAAGCTACGTTCAAGCACCAATTGCTGGAGAGATTTTAAAAGTTTACACCAAGTCAGGCGAAGCCATCGGTGCAAATGGTATTGCTGAAATTGGTCAAACTAGCCAAATGTATGTAATTGCTGAAGTAGCCGAAGATAGCATTGGTAAAGTGCAAATTGGTCAAAACGCCACTATCAGCAGCGACAATGGAGCATTTAGCGGCGAATTGAAGGGAACTGTCACTGAAATTGGCAGAAAAATTGGTAAAAAGGACGTGCTAAATACAGATCCAGCAGCAGATGTGGATGCCAGAGTTGTAGAAGTTAAAATTGCTTTGCCTCCAGAAGACAGCCAAAAAGTTTCTGGTTTAACTTACGCTAAAGTTGTTGTTGAAATTAATAACTAGTTAAGTTATGGATGAGCAGTAATCTCAATTTCTGATTTGATACTTTGAATTGAAGATGCTCTTAGATAGGCTGTTTTATCAAGTTTAAACATTTTATAAAAAAGACTTGATAAATTACAGTAGTTTGGAATTAAGTGAGGTAGATAACCTAAACTTCAAAGCTAGGTATTAAAACTTGCTACATCTGGTTTCTTACTACTAAATTTTGAATTCTGCTGTAAATAATAGCTGTGCTTGGATACCTATAAAATGAATCAAAAAATACCTCTGTCGTGGCTACAACTGACAAGGGAAAAAACTCGCCTAGCTGTGGCTTTAGCAGGAATTTCTTTTGCTGATATTTTAATGTTTATGCAACTCGGCTTCCGGGATGCCTTATATTATAGTAACGTTCGATTTCATAACAGCTTGCAAGGCGATATTGTCTTAATTAATAGTCAATCTAGTGCTGTTTTGGCGATGAGGAGCTTTTCTCAAAGACGTTTATATAAAGCTTTAGAGTTACCCGCAGTACAATCAGTACATCCTATATATTTGGACTTTACAATCTGGAAAAATCCTGTAACAGGTCGTCCTCGTAGTATTCTAATTTTTGGAATGAACCCAGAAACTAATATAGTTAATTTACCTGGTGTTCAAGAGAATTTAGAGAAACTTAAACTCCCTGATGTAGTTTTATTTGACCGTTCTTCTCGGATAGAATATGGACCTATTGCTGCTAATTATAGCCAAGGAAAGACTGTAACATCAGAGGTACGAAGGCGGCGAATTAAAGTAGAGGGACTATTTACATTAGGTGCATCATTCGGTGCAGATGGTAATTTAATTACGAGTGATATTAACTTTCTACGAATATTCAGTAATCGTCAAAAAGGATTAATTGATATTGGGCTGATTCGATTAAAACCGGGAGCAGATGCTCAAGTTGTTGCTCAAGAACTCCGACAATATTTACCTAAAGAGGTAAATGTTTTAACTAAGCAGGAATTTATTGATTTTGAGCGGAATTATTGGGCAAATAGTACAGCTATTGGATTTATTTTCACATTAGGGACTGTCATGGGTTTCATTGTAGGAACTGTGATTGTTTATCAGATCCTTTATACAGAAGTTGCAGATCACTTAGCTGAATACGCTACTCTCAAAGCAATAGGCTATACACAAAACTATTTATTAACCGTAATTCTTCAAGAGGCTTTGCTATTAGCTATTTTAGGATACTTCCCTGGAATAGTTTTTGCTTTATTTATGTATCAGAGTGCTAGAGATGCAACACTTTTACCAGTTTTTATGAGTTTTGACCGTGCCGTAATGGTCTTAATTTTAACTATGCTGATGTGCATTATTTCTGGTGCGATCGCAGTCCGAAAATTACGTTCCGCAGATCCAGCAGATATCTTTTAATTAATTTTTAATTAAGTAGACTTTATATTTGAGAATTAAGAAAACTTAATTTTTGAAAACCCAACTTACAACTAACAGAAACATGATAGAAAAAGAACCTGTAATTGCCATTAAGAATCTCAATCATTACTATGGCAAAGGCGCATTGAGAAAACAGATATTATTTGACATCAACCTAGAAATTTATCCTGGTGAAATTGTAATTATGACTGGGCCATCAGGTTCCGGTAAAACCACATTACTGAGCTTAATTGGTGGCTTGCGGTCTGTACAAGAGGGAAGTTTAAAATTTCTAGGTGAAGAACTCGTTGGTGTCAGTCAAAACAAACTGGTACAAATGCGACGCAACATTGGTTATATTTTTCAAGCTCACAATTTACTAGGGTTCTTGACTGCAAAGCAAAATGTGCAGATGGCGGTAGAGTTGAATGATAATATTTCTCAAACAGAAGCAATGGCTAAATCAAAAGCCATGCTGGGGTCTGTTGGTCTAGAAGAACGAGTTGATTACTACCCAGATAATCTTTCTGGTGGACAAAAACAAAGAATTGCGATCGCTCGCGCCTTAGTGAATCGTCCCCCACTGGTGCTAGCAGACGAACCAACAGCAGCATTAGACAAACAATCAGGACGCGATGTTGTGGAAATAATGCAGAGTCTGGCCAAAAATCAGGGAACCACCATTTTATTAGTGACACACGACAACCGCATTTTAGACATAGCCGATCGCATCGTAGAAATGGAAGATGGTCTTTTAACCCGTAATTCCTCAAATGCACCCATTTAGCCATTTGTCCTTTGTGAATGACCAATGACAGCCATAATTTATTGTCTAGCCGAGCCTGATTTTTTCATTCCAGGTTGGTTTGGCGGAGTTGGGGAATTTGGTTGGCGACTAGTACGGAAAGTCACATTCACGCCTTCATTTGATTGCTCCAGAACCAGCAGAGGCGTGGGTTTAGCCTTTTGATCCCAATGCATAGTAGCAATCCGACCTTGAATTGTTGGTTGCCAACTATCTTCATCTTCTATGGGGCTTAGGTAAGTTTCTATACAGTCAATAATTTGACTAATAGTTGCAGAAGTTGCTTGCGTTGGTAACTTCATTAACCGGACTTGAATGCGGAACAGCACTCGTTTAGCAGAATTTCCTGGGCTACCAGTTTCATACTCTACATCAAAAATTTCATCTACCTGCCGTCCAGCGCTATTAGCAATTCCGACAGATCCTTGTTGCGCTTGATTTGGCCGCAGGGCTTGAGTAACTTTTTCTTTGATCTGAATCTTCACTTGATTAAGGATTGCAAAATGAAACACCTCCTCTGACATCCGCATTCGCAGATAATCTAGGTTAAAGTCCCGTGAGTTGACCAAATCGGGATTAGTTTCCATTTTGCGAATCGTTTCCAGCGCCAGCTTAAACTTTTTCTCTAATTCTCGCGCGCGGAATTGTTCAAACTTAATTTTTTTCTCCAGCTTATCCATCTGGAGTTTACTATATACAATCAAAGCAATCACCACTAAAGCCAGTCCTCCAGAAGTTACCAACAATAACGTTGGTATTTGAGGATTACTTGCTGGCACTTCCTGGGATGCTTTTTTAGGCTTTCCTGGGGTTTGGGCAAGAAACATCGAAGTGGGCATGGTTGGAAAACTGAAAAACTTGACTCCTGATGTTTAGGATGCCCAAATCTTCAATGCCATCTTGCTGTATCATTAATATTTTTAACAGTTTTTACAAAACCGCGTATGTCCAGACACCAGAGCGTCCCTGTTCTGTCTGACGTTTCATCTACAAGCTTTAGCAATATTCGTCTGATAGCCACAGATATGGATGGCACGCTAACTAGACGAGGCAAATTTACTACCCTACTGCTTCAAGCTTTAGAAGATTTAGCGGCAGTTGACATTAAGGTGCTGATTGTTACAGGGCGTTCTGCTGGGTGGGTGAGTGGATTAAGTAGCCTGATGCCAGTGGCAGGTGCGATCGCAGAAAATGGTGGTTTGTACTTTCCATCTGGGAATCACAAACCAGCAGTATTAACACCTGTTTCCGATTTAGCCAAACATCGCCAGCACTTGGCTACGACTTTTGAAAATTTACAAACTAAATTTCCTCAAATCCAAGAATCTGCTGATAATCGCTTTCGCGTCACTGACTGGACTTTTGATGTAGCTGGTTTGAGTCAAGATGAACTACAAACCTTAGACAGTCTCTGTCAACAAATGGGTTGGGGATTTACCTATAGCAACGTGCAGTGTCACATTAAACCCCAAGGGCAAGATAAAGCTGTGGGATTGTTGCAGGTATTACGTGAATATTTGCCCCAGTATTCACCAGAACAAATTGTTACTGTGGGCGATAGCCCCAATGACGAAAGTTTATTTGATCGGCGTTATTTCCTGTTTCTGTAGGTGTGGCAAACGTTTTGGAATATATGAATCAGTTGAAATATCACCCTGCTTATATTACCAATGCTGCCGAAGGCGAAGGATTTTGTGAGTTATCTAGTTATATTTTGAAAAGCTTGCACATCCCAAGTTAGGGAGAAGTAAAGTTGTTCTACAATAATCTCGTAGCGCTGATTTTACAAGCATGACGGCTACTTTACCTGTTAGTGTCGAATCAGAAATATTCTACCCTAGTGCTGATGGTCAACCAGTTGCAGAAAGTTACGACCATCTTTATGCCTTGCTAACTACCTTAGAAGTCCTGCAACAGTATTTGGCAAATCGTCAGGTAACAGTATTGGGAAATCAATTTCTTTAATATGCACAAGGCTTTCTCAAGTTGCGGGTAGCCCCAAATGTGATGGTGATTTTTGATGTTGCACCCGGTGGTCGGGACAACTATAAAATCTGGGAAGAGGGTCAAGTACCCACAGTTATTTTTGAAATGACATCCTTTGGTACTAAGGGACAAGACGAAATCTTTAAAAAGACCCTCTATGAGCAGTTAGGTGTCAAGGAATACTGGCTATTTGACCCTAAAGGTGAGTGGGTGGAACAACAGCTACGTGGCTATCGCCTGCGGGGAGAAATTTACGAACCTATACAAGATGGGCGCAGTGAACCATTAGAACTGCGCTTGGTGGTTGAGGGAAGGCTAATTGGATTTTACCCTGAGGATACAGGGGAAAAATTACTGATTCCAAATGAACTGGCAGAAACTTTACGACAAGAAGTTTTAGCAAGACAACAGGCAGAAGAACTAGTAGAACAAGAACGTCAACGAGCAGAACATGCAGAATTGCAGATAGAACAGTTAAAGGCGAGGTTGCGTTCGCCCTTGGCGTTGGCGCAGCCATCGCTCAATGTAGACCCCGATACTATTCAGTAACATACAGGCTGTAAGTCCAGAAGTGCTGTAGCTATATCCATCGTAGACATTGCATCTATTTTTACTAAGTAATAATAGCTTCATGTAGTACCCTCAAACTTCATCATCTTTGAGACATGAATCACTAGACATCAGGAAATCTAATGATAAAGAGGTGAAGATTTAGCGATCTCTTTTTAACTGGTTACGAAACTAAGATACGTGTAATTTAATGCAAGACGGCTTGAAAAACTTTATCCTGTCTGGGTTTGGTAATTTGCTATATCTGAATTTTTCACCCATTAATTTACAACAGAAAATTAAGCCGTTCGAGATCATCTACCAGGTTTTGCTTATATCTCAGCCAATCCCAAGTAAACAATTTGTTACCTATGTCTTTGCTATATTTATTACCTTAGACAGAATACAATATATGGGGTATACCACGTTTCAATCTCAGAAATCTCAACAGTACTGATTTGATTGAGAAAACTGTTTTATACAGTCATTTTCAGAGGTTAGCGTTTTATTTACAACTTCCAATAGAAAGTCCGAGACCAATGTAAAGTCAAGAATTTACCTTTAAATACCGAGGTATTAAATTATGCAGGAAATTGAAAGATTCTTTAGCAACTTCTTCAGTGGCATAATCAACCGTTTTAAGTATTCTGCGATGGACGCTGCCGATCGCAAAATGAGAGAAACTATCGACGAGCAGGTAGAACAAAGACGACAAAAACCCAAGCCCAAGGATGAGGAAGAACGCTAGTAGATAGGTTTTTTGGGCTAGTTTAACGAATTCGTAATTTCTGAGTTCAATACAAGCATAGCGCTTCCTATTTTTGAGTCGGCAGCGCTATTTTATCGCCCTTAGCAAACACTCTAGCGAATGTGCTAACCTAGTATGGTTAACTAATCTCGCACATCTAAGAATTCGGGTGTTTCCCGATTGGGAAATACACTTGGATGGAGGTTTAACCCGAATCGGAGTTGAAAAATATATGCCAGTAGTTTCATTGGCTCAAATGATGGAGTCAGGGGTTCACTTTGGGCATCAGACCCGGCGTTGGAACCCAAAAATGTCTCCTTACATTTATACTTCCCGCAATGGCGTGCATATTATCGACTTGGTGCAAACTGCCCAGTTGATGGATAATGCCTACAACTACATGCGATCGCACGCTGAACAAGGAAAGAAATTTCTTTTTGTCGGCACCAAGCGCCAAGCAGCTGGAATTATCGCCCAAGAAGCTAGTCGTTGTGGTTCCCACTATATTAACCAACGCTGGTTGGGCGGAATGTTGACCAACTGGGCAACCATCAAAACACGGGTTGACCGTTTGAAAGATTTAGAACGCCGTGAAGAAACAGGCGCACTAGATTTATTACCTAAAAAAGAAGCCTCAATGCTACGTCGGGAAATGACGAAGCTTCAGAAATATTTAGGCGGCATTAAAACAATGCGGAAAGTGCCCGATATCGTGGTAATCGTAGACCAACGACGGGAATATAACGCAGTTCAAGAATGCCAAAAGCTGAATATTCCCATTGTCTCCATGTTGGATACAAACTGCGATCCAGATGTAGTAGATATCCCCATCCCAGCAAACGACGATGCTATCAGATCAATTAAACTGATAGTCGGAAAATTGGCAGATGCCATTTATGAAGGTCGTCACGGTCAGCTAGATGCTGAAGATGATTACGAAGATTACGACGGTAGTGAGTATGACGATGACTACGAAGAAACCGAATATACTGATGCCGTAATTCCCGAAGAGGAAACAGAAGAATAGTGCTGTTAGCGGAAAGCTAAGGTTTAGCCCGTGCTGAGTAAGATAGAAAGACTCAGCAAATTTAATAGTGCTGAGTCTTGATTTTTGAAGTTGTTAAGTTGTGATTTGTCAATGAAGAATAAAATTGATGACTGAACACTCAAAACTCAGCACTCAGCACTAAATTAGGTGAGTGATTACAACTCGAGGTCAAGTTAGGAATTGAGGCAAAATGGCGGAAATATCTGCAAAACTCGTCCAAGAGCTACGCCAAAAAACTGGTGCCGGCATGATGGACTGCAAAAAGGCGCTGATAGAGACTGAAGGCAACGTAGAAGAAGCCGCAGACTGGCTACGGAAAAAGGGCATCTCTAAAGCGGGGGCAAAAAGTGATCGCATTGCGGCAGAAGGTCTAGTAGACACTTACATTCAGCCTGGTGGCCGAGTGGGTGTACTCATTGAAGTCAACTGCCAAACCGACTTTGTTGCTCGTAACGAAGCTTTTAAAGCTTTAGTTAAGAATCTAGCAAAGCAAGCAGCGACAGCTGATAGTGTTGAGTCTTTGCTGGCTCAACCTTATATTGAGAATGAAAGTGCGACTGTAGAAGAATCCATCAAGCAAACTATTGCCACCCTTGGTGAAAACATCCAAGTGCGCCGTTTTGTTAATTTTGCAATAGCAGAAGGCACACAAGGCGTAGTAGACAGCTACATTCACACTGGCGGTCGAGTTGGTGTATTAGTAGAACTGGGTTCCCAAACTGAGTCAGTGGCTACTAACTCAGAATTTCAAAGCTTGGCACGGAACACTGCAATGCAAGTTGCGGCTTGTCCAAATGTCGAGTATGTAAGCGTAGACCAAATCCCCGCCGAAGTTGCCCAAAAAGAAAAAGATATTGAAATGGGCAAGGATGATTTGGCGAACAAGCCAGAGAATATCAAAGAAAAGATTGTTCAAGGACGGATTGAAAAACGCCTGAAAGAATTGACTTTGATCGATCAGCCTTACATCCGGGATCAGAGTATTTCCGTCGAAGACCTTTTTAAGCAATCGAAGGCGAAATTAGGTGAAGAGATTCAAGTGACTCGCTTTGTCCGCTATATATTGGGCGAAGGCATTGAGAAGCAAGAAATGAGCTTTGCTGATGAAGTCGCTGCACAAATGGGCGGTAAGTAATATTATTGGTCATTGGTCATTGGTGAGCCAGTGCGGTCTTCTCCCAAAGGGAGAGGCTAGCGCTAAGGGGGTTTCCCCCATGAGCAACTGGTGAACCCGAGGGGTCATTCACAAATGACAAAAGACAAATGACTCTTTACCAAACAGGTCAAGCAAATAGCCTGACCTGTGTTTTTTTAGTAGAGACGCGAAATATCGCACTTAATTTAAAATCTAAACTTCTTTAGGAAGTTATTATAAAATAAATTCGTACATTTGTACTATGTAATAGTTCACATGGACAAGAACGAAAAGATATGGCAAGAGCAATCGAGCGAATTGAACGGGATATTGCAGCATTAAAAGAAGCGATTCGGGCGATCGCAGTAGAGCTACAAACCGCTTATGCTAGTTATCTAAACACCTTGGGGCTAGCTGTACGAAAACAGTTGATTCTAGCGAGTTATCACCTTTGTACACAGGGGTATCCCGAAAACTTTCTGCATCTGTCATTGAATCAGCGCCAGCAATTGCAACAAGCCATCCGCAAGTTGGGGCAAGTGGCAGCCGAACAATTGCTCACTTCTATTAAGAGTGAGGAACTTGGTTTTGATAAAGGAGATGAAGATGAAGATGAGGAGAATAAGGAAGTAACATCTTCTGAACTTCTGGAAACCTCGAATTCTCAGTTTCTCACCGCCGACACCTCTAATCCTATAGAACTAGTAAAATGGCAACAGAACTTAGAAGAAGTAACGCAAGATATACTGAAAAAACTATCGCATGATGCTAATGTTTTAATACAAAAATCTGGAGTATTACCTAAAAAATTACCAGAACCGATTTTAGCAGCAGCGGCTGCGGCTGCATCAGAAGCATCGGCTGAGGTCATGCCAGGACCACCCAACTTATTAAACTTAGTAATTGAAATTGAAAATGAGCAGCAGTCAGAAGATTCTGGGCTGACGCAAATTATGGCTATTAACCTGCGGCTAGGAGAAATTGAATTTGCTGATGTGGCACTCTCCTCTGAACGCAGGCAAATCCGCAGTATTTTAGTTCAGCTAAACAAGCTAGGACGAGAGTATCAAAAGAAACATCGAGAAAGAGCGATCGCTGAAGCTGAAGCTGCATGGCGTGCTAGTTGGTTTGAGGATTAGTCATTTGTCCTTTGTCCTTTGTCCTTTGTCCAGAGTCAAATGACCAATGACCAATGACCAATGACTAATGACTAATGACTAATGACTAATGACCAATGACCAATGACCAATGACTAATGAAAAACCAGATTGGATACGATTGCACAAAGCCTTGGCAATAGAAGCCGAACGGGGCTTTACAGACTTGGTGGGCAGAGAATATCGCTTCAGTGAATTTTTAAGCCTGACTTTGGGCAAATTCCCAACAGGTTTACCCCAAACTGAACGCCGCCGTTGGCAAGGACTAGCAGTGCAATTTGCTAGTTATCCACATCTAGCACTGGAAGAAAGACAACACTTAGTAGCAGAAACTCGTAGGTATCTCTCACAACTCCAGCAAGATGAACAGGGGGAAGACGGGAAGCAGGGGAGAATTAATCAATTAAAAATTCAAGTTGCGCTTCCAGCGCACCAAAGGCGCGACCCGAAATCTCCAATTGTTAGTGAGGTGAGTCGGAGACTTGCACCGAAAATTGACCAAAAACTCAGTGATTTACCAGAAATAGGTTTCAAAAAAGCTGATAATTTGGCACGGCTTGGTTTACACACCGTCCGCGACTTGCTTTTCTATTATCCTCGTGACCACATTGACTATGCGCGTCAGGTGAATATCCGCGAGTTACAGGCGGGTGAGACGGTGACAATAGTGGCTACAGTGAAGCGTTGCAACTGCTTTACTAGCCCTAAAAATCAGAAATTATCAATTTTAGAACTGGTCGTAAAAGATAATAGCGGTCAAATCAAAATTGGTCGTTTTTACGCAGGTACGCGCTTTAGTAGTCGTGCTTGGCAAGAAAGTTTAAAACGCCGTTATGCAGTAGGTAGTATTCTAGCGGCCTGCGGGTTGGTGAAAGAAAGTAAATACGGCTTGACATTAGATAATCCAGAACTAGAGGTTTTGGCAAATCCAGGAGATTCGATTGAGTCGCTGAATATTGGGCGAGTAGTACCAATTTATGGATTGACTGAAGGCGTGGTGGCGAATACAGTCCGACAGGCGGTAATTGCTGCTTTACCTGCTGCGGCTAACCTGAAAGACCCTTTACCAAGTGGTTTGCGGCAGAAATATGGTTTGATGGAATTGAAAGATGCGATCGCTAATATCCATTTTCCCAGCGATAGCGCTGCCCTACAAGTTGCCCGTCGTCGCCTAGTTTTTGATGAATTTTTCTACCTACAACTTGGGTTACTGCAACGTCAGCAGCAAGCAAGAGCGATTCAAACTAGCGCCATCCTTGTCCCACGAGGGCAACTTGTAGAAAAATTCCACGAAATACTGCCTTTTAAACTCACTGGCGCACAGCAACGAGTTCTCAACGACATTCTCAACGACTTACAAAAACCCATGCCAATGAATCGTTTAGTGCAAGGTGATGTCGGTTCAGGTAAAACGGTCGTCGCTGTGCTAGCTATCCTCGCAGCAATTCAATCTGGCTACCAAGCGGCGTTAATGGCTCCCACAGAAGTTTTGGCAGAACAACATTATCGTAAGTTAGTTAGTTGGTTTAACCTCCTACATTTACCAGTAGAATTACTGACAGGTTCCACCAAAACTGCTAAACGAAGACAAATACATTCTCAGTTAGGAACTGGTGAATTACCTCTCTTAGTGGGAACTCATGCCTTAATTCAAGACTCTGTAAACTTCCAGCAACTGGGTTTAGTGGTGATAGATGAACAGCATCGCTTTGGAGTAGAGCAACGGGCGCGTTTGCAACAAAAAGGCGAACAACCCCATGTGTTAACTATGACAGCTACGCCGATTCCCCGAACCTTGGCACTGACGATACACGGGGATTTGGATGTGAGCCAAATTGATGAGCTACCACCAGGACGGCAAAAGATTCAGACAACAGTATTATCGGGTCAGCAACGCAACCATGCTTACGACCTCATCCGCCGAGAAATTGCCCAAGGTAGACAAGTTTATGTGGTTTTGCCCTTGGTCGAGGAATCAGAAAAACTGGATTTGCGATCGGCTGTTGATGAGCATCAAAAGTTACAAGAAAGTATTTTTCCCGATTTTCAAGTGGGATTACTGCACGGTCGTATGAGTTCAACCGAAAAGGACGAATCCATTACCAAATTCCGTGATAACCAAACACAGGTTTTGGTTTCTACTACCGTTGTCGAGGTTGGTGTAGACGTACCTAACGCTACAGTAATGCTCATTGAAAATGCGGAACGATTTGGCTTATCGCAACTGCACCAATTGCGAGGGCGTGTAGGTCGTGGTGCGGCTCAATCTTACTGTCTGTTGATGAGCAGTTCCAGAAGTCCTGATGCTCAACAACGGTTGAAGGTGTTAGAACAATCTCAGGATGGCTTTTTCATTTCTGAGATGGATATGCGTTTTCGGGGCCCAGGGCAAGTACTGGGAACTCGTCAATCGGGAGTGCCAGATTTTACCTTAGCAAGTTTGGTTGAAGATGAAGAAGTTTTACTTTTAGCGCGGCAAGCAGCAGAAAAAATAATAGAGATGGATGTTACTCTAGAGCGCTGGTATTTGATGAAAGAAGAGTTGAAGTATCGATATGAACGGTTAATGGGTGGAGCGATTTTGACGTAATGTGACCGGATGAAATACCAATCTCATAAGTATTTAATCACAATGCTTGCTGCCTTTCGGCATAGGCTTCATAAACACCCTTCACGTTGTACCAGTTCAGAAAAATTCGAGCAATTTCTAAAGCTAACTGCGGTTTGCCTAAATTAATTAGCCATTGCAATAACGGGGCCATTGTCCGTTCATTGAGTGCGCCATTGAGTGAAAGAATTCCCCAAAGTAAGCGATGCAGCCAAGTCATTTGAATCATCATTCGCACTTCCCATGTGGGATGCTTTTGATAAAACAAAACTCCCATACGTCCGCGTTGAATTTCTTGGTCAATTAATCTGGGAATTTGCTCTAATTTAAATGCTGGATGCCAGTGATATCCTACAGCTTCTGGACATTTAATTAGTGTCAAACCTAGTTTTTTCAGCCGCACACCCAATTCTAAATCTTCCCAGCCATAGAGTTGAAAACTAGTGTCAAAAAGTCCGGCTTTCTCTAACCAATGTTTAGGGATTGCTACATTTCCCGTAGCAAAAAAAGCTGCTGAAAAATCTGTGACTTTGTAGGGTTCAGCCGTTGGGTTATTGAAATTACAAGTATTAATAACTGCACCGTAAGTGAAAAAGCGATCGCTCCCCAATTTCTCTTGTCCCTGTACCAGTGCATTAGCATGAGCTTGCAGGAAATTCTTCAGCACTACTAAATCACTATCAATAAAGATAATTGTGTCTCCCAGTGCTTCTTTTACTCCCAAATTCCGAGCCGCAGCCGGGCCAGCATGATCTTGTTGAAACCATCGCACATGGCGAAACTCTTCTTTGTGTTCTGCCAACCACTCCAATGTGCCATCAGTAGAACCATCATCCACCAAGATAATCTCGTAATTAGTAACCGAACTTGGCTGGCTTAACTCTTGCACCTCCAAGGCGCGGAGGCACTTTTCTAAAATCGGTTGGCGATTATAAGTCGGTATCACAACGCTGAAAAACACAGTCTCACCCACAACATTATTTATCCATCTCCAGGATAGGACAGATGGGGCGCTGACACTGTTCCTTATGCAATTCTGGTTACGGAAATGGTCAATCTGCTGGGCATTTGAAAATAAGTATATGACCTTACCACATTTTAAATCTGAAAGGATGCATTTTTGTGTGTCTGCTCAAGATTATTTTTTTCAGTTACAGGTTTTTATACTTGAAGCCATATTACTGTTTTAAAACGTATTTTTTCGTAAAAAATAACAGTTGATAAATTCTAATTAATCAATATATAACCTGATGTTAATACTTGGTACTTAAATTAATAAAAACTTGATCATTTTCTCTGCCTAAGCAGCATCAGCCAGCCTGAATTTGTTATTCACTACTATTTATTGGCTGTTAAAAATGTGTTAATTCTCAATAAATATCTAAGTAATTGATGCAGATATATAGAGTTTTTCTTTACCAAATTACTCATGTTATTGAGAGATGAACTGAATAGCAACCTTATAAACCTTAAATGGAGAACAAAGAATGAAAGGACGCTCTCACCCTAAAAACAATTTGACTCTCAACCCATCAGGTAACGAGTCAATTCGTGATGTGATTGACCGCGTTAGTCTGAGTCGGCGGCGGTTCATCATGACGGCTGTAGGTACGTCAGTGCTAACTGTTCTGGGCGATGTTTCTATAGGTGGATTTCTTCAAAGTGTTGATGCAGCAACGATTCCCAAGGGAACTGGATTTGCTGGTATAGGCTTTAAAAGCATCCCACCGAATCTACTCAATCCAGTTACAGGATTTCTGGAAAAGGATCTTGTCAGTGTTCCTGAAGGTTACACAGCTAAAGTACTAATTGCTTGGGGAGATCCGATCGCACCTGGTGGCCCAACTTGGTTAGCAGATGCCTCCCAAGATGCTGCTGCTCAAGAAAAGCAGTTTGGTATGCACAATGATGGGATGCACTACTTCCCTTTACAGCCAGGGAATGTTGTTGGTCGGACAGTAAGTTCACAAACAAGATCACTTAGAGGCTTTTTAAATCAGCCCATCAATACTGGTCTGCTGTGCGTGAACCATGAGTATACCCAGGAATCAATTTTGCATTCAGATGGTCTGGATGTAGTCACAATTGCCAAGGTGCGGAAGTCTCAGGCTGCTCATGGTGTGTCTGTTGTAGAAATTTCCAAAAATGGCAACAACTGGAGCTTCAATCGCAATTCGTCTTATGGTCGCCGCATTACTGGTAACACGGAGATGAGAGTTTCGGGGCCTGCGGCTGGCGATGCATTGTTGAAGTCGAAGAAGTTTTCAATTCAACTAACTGGCTCTGTTGATACTGGCACACTAAACGACGGCTACACTGCTTACGGTACACTTAACAACTGCGCCAATGGCTACACTCCCTGGGGCACTTACTTAACTTGTGAAGAAAACTGGAACGGCTACTTTGCTAATCCTACACGAGATGTAGTTGCAATTCCGGGCATCGAAAAGTCCGATATTCTAGCAGGACAAAATCGGTACGGCATTTCAACAGCATCTAGCTATCGCTGGCCGGAAGTTGATCCACGCTTTGATGCCAGTACCAACCCACTCGAAACCCATTTATTCGGCTGGGTGGTTGAAATTGATCCCTACGATCCGCAAAGCAAACCAGTCAAGCGTACTGCCCTTGGTCGGTTCAAGCATGAGAGCGCTCAGGTTGTTGTTGACGACAATAACCGTGTTGCTTTCTATCAGGGTGATGACGAGCGCAACGAATATATCTACAAGTTCGTTTGTGCCCAACCTTTAAATCCCGGAAATCGTGCAGCCAACCGCAATTTGCTCGATAATGGTGTTCTGTACGTTGCCAAATTCAATGACAATGGTACTGGTGAGTGGCTTCCTTTGGTCTATGGTCAGCGTGGTTTGACACCAGAAAATGGTTTCAGAAGCCAAGCTGAAGTGCTTGTCAAGACAAGACAAGCTGCGGATCGCGTCGGCGCAACCATGATGGATCGCCCAGAGTGGGTAGCTGTGCGTCCTCGGATTGGTGGATATAAAGAGATTGAAGTCTACTGCACGTTGACTAATAATAATCGTCGGGGCACAAACCCAGTTTCCTCCAATCAGCCAGATGGTACAACAGCAGCAGGCGGTGCGCGTCCTCCCGTCAATGCTGCCAACCCACGTCCTGACAACCGTTACGGTCATATTATTCGCTGGCGCGAAGATGGACGCAACGTTACAGCAGCTACCTTCAAATGGGATATTTTCTTTGAAGCTGGCGATAAAACCAGACCGGAACCAAATCTCAAGGGCAACATTAAAGGTGACGACTTAAGTTCACCAGATGGTCTGTGGTTCGACGACTTCGGCCGCCTCTGGGTTCAGACTGACCATGCAGGTGATGGTCGCGGTGACTTGACAAACATCGGTAGCAACACTATGTCATGCGCTGACCCCAACACCAAACAAGTTAGGCGCTTCTTGACCAGCCCTACTGATTGTGAGGTAACTGGTGTGATCACTACACCCGATGGCAAAGCGATGTTTGTAAACATCCAGCACCCAGGTGATGGTGGGACTACCTCGAATCCCACACTAGTGAGCAATTGGCCTAATAGTCAAGGTTATGGCCCATCCGGTCGCCCACGTTCATCAGTTGTAGTAATTACCCGTAATGACGGTGGCGTTATTGGTGGTCTTTAAAGACGATAGGAACAGATTCATTTAGCAAAGTATCTTAAATAGTTTTAAATCACCTTAATTATTGACCCTAAACACGGGCAAGGATTAAGGTGATTTGCTTACAATATTTGTCATTTCAAGGATAAAGAGAAAAAGGGAAGGGTTTAAATTCATCTTTTATCAGAAATTTGGGTTCAAAACCCCGTGCCCATAGCACAGCTTTTTGGTAATATATGTCTGTCGCCATAGGGCATTGGGAAACTCTAAACGGACGTGGAGAGCCTGTAAGACTACCTAGTAGCTAGTTTCGGTGAAGCGTCAAGGAATCCCTGACCTAAAAGTTAAGGGAGGTATGTCAACGGATGACACTAAGAAAAGCCCAAAGGCTTGTGTCGCCTCGTTCCCAGTCTTAAGACTGGGAATGTATTCTCAGAGGCAGAGCCTCTGTCAAGCCACTGGAGTGGGAGCCTCCCAGGATCGGTTCCCAGTCAGGGCAAGGGCTATATCTTAACTTAGTGCCATTTACTTATAGCTATTAACCCACAACTTTTGTAGCTCTCTTCTTACGTTGCATCCACAATCCCATAACACCAGCAATAGCCGTACCACCAACAGCTAAAGGTTCAGGTACTTTAGTGTAGTTTACAGTACCCACTTCTGTTGTATTTACTGATTGGTCAATCAGATAAAATTTGTTTCCTCCTACATCTGGAATATTTGGATCACTTCCAATCAAAAACTGGTCTGCAACAAAATAGCTTAGTCCCAAAACTTCGCCATTATTAAAGCTGGCTATAGGAAAACTGTCAAAATCAGTATCATCTACCTCTGTATAGTTAGTACCTAAGTAGTTGAATGCAACTGCTAATCCATTCTCAACTCCCAATGTCTCTATACCTGTATTGGTTAAGGTCGAGTCATCGTATTGAAAAGAGCCGAAATACTGACCGGGATTGTCACCAGATGTAGCATTTACGGTGAAACCGTAATTAACCAAGGCAGCTTGTACCGGTTTAGCACTCATAGCAGCAATGGACATGGTAGCTGCAACGGTAGCGATACCAAGATTTTTAGCTAATTTCATTAGAAAATACTCCAAAGTTAAAAAATGAATAGTCCTGTAATTTCACTTAAATAAGCTTTCAACCACTGCGTACAGGTTAAGAAATATCAAACAAAAGATTATTCTCATAAAATCTTTAAGCTTGTCACGTATATATAAATTTCCTATGAAGTGGAAATTTCACTCGTCCACTCAGCATGAAAAGGTTTCAAATCTCTGACTTTAGTTGTTGTTATTAGAAACATATTTGTTACTCTCAAATTGTTATGAAATCAGATACAAATGATTCACAGAACCGTATTGATAGTAAGTGAATATGCAAATTAGAACGGGTTGTACCTGTTTACTACCAAGGTGCTTACGAATCAACTCTGACGCGATCGCTAGGCTTCTAGATTACAGATAGCTCTGGTACTTACAGTGACCCTGGTATTCGGGGTGTGCTTGATCAGAGTCATATCTTCCAGACTATGAAAACTGCGATCGCAAGTAACGATCACTGAAGGTTTAATATTTATTTAGTCTGGTTAAAACTGATACAAAGCTATATAAAAAAGTTTTATGTAGAAGCGATCGCAATCTGATTTAATTTCTGAAAATCGCAAGGCTAAGATTCCCAACTTCTCTAACAAGTCGAGAATTTTGTTATTCGGTTGCATGAATAAAATATACCTGGGTTAGTTCAGATATAATAATGACTCATTCTTTGTTGTCCTAAGTGGAGAAATTAATGGGTCGCGCCAAAAAGGTTGTCCTGGCATATTCTGGTGGAGTGGATACTTCCGTTTGCATCCCTTACCTCAAACAGGAGTGGGGTGTGGAAGAGGTGATTACCCTAGCAGCAGATTTAGGTCAGGGAGATGAATTAGAGCCAATTCGAGAAAAAGCTCTCAAATCCGGTGCAAGTGAATCACTCGTGGCGGATGTCAAAGACAGCTTCGTTAAAGATTACGCTTTTGGAGCGATTCAAGCCAACGCACTTTATGAAAATCGTTATCCTCTAGGAACTGCTCTTGCCCGCCCACTGATCGCTAAGATATTAGTAGAAACGGCTGAAAAATATGGTGCTGACGCGATCGCTCACGGTTGCACCGGCAAAGGTAACGATCAGGTTCGCTTTGATGTCTCTGTGACTGCCCTCAACCCCAATCTGAAAATCCTCGCACCAGCCAGAGAATGGGGCATGAGCCGTGAGGAAACCATCGCTTATGGTGAGAAGTTTAGTATCCCCTCACCAGTCAAAAAATCTTCTCCCTACAGCATTGACAAGAATTTGCTCGGCCGTAGCATTGAAGCTGGTTTACTCGAAGATCCGTCATTTGAGCCACCAGAAGAAATTTATGAGATGACCAAAGCGATCACTGACACTCCCAACGAGCCAGAATACATCGAAATTGGTTTCCAGGGTGGTATTCCCACAACCATCAACGGCATAGCTAAACAGCCAGTTGAACTAATTGAAGAACTCAATCAGCTTGTAGGAAATCACGGCGTTGGCCGGATAGATATGATTGAAAACCGTCTGGTTGGCATCAAATCGCGGGAAATCTACGAATCACCTGCGATGTTAGTGCTAATCCAGGCACATAGAGATTTAGAAAGCTTGACTTTAACGGCAGATGTCACCCATTACAAGCGTGGCATTGAAGAAACTTATAGCCAAATCGTTTATAACGGTTTGTGGTATAGTCCACTCAAAGTTGCACTAGATGCCTTTATTCAAAAGACACAAGAGCGAGTCTCTGGAACTGTACGAGTGAAGCTATTCAAGGGTAACTCCACGATAGTTGGGCGTTCGAGCGATAATTCCCTCTATACCCCTGATTTGGCAACCTACGGAGCCGATGACCAGTTTGACCATAAAGCTGCTGAAGGTTTTATCTATGTTTGGGGACTACCAACTCGCATTTGGTCGCGGCAAATAAAAAGTTAGGAGTCAATTCAATTTTAGATTTTGGATTGAAGGAGAAATCTAAAATCGGCAGAGTTAGGAGTTAAAATGCAAAACACAAAAGTAAAAATTCAAAAAATAACTTTTTACTTTACTCCTAACTCCTCACTTTTACTCTTCACTACTCGCTTCTTTAACTTGGCGAGACTCTAGCCACAGGGGTACAACAATTAAGGCAGTAATGATTAGTAAAGCTGCGATCGCAAATTGACCTACCCAAGCAACCAATTGTTCTAAAGAGACAATTTTGCCAGCAAAAAAAGCTAATGTCACCATCAAACTAGCCCAAGCAACTGCTCCTAAAAAATTGTATAAAAAGAATTTTCCAAAAGACATTTCGGCTATACCAGCTAGTGGTGCCGCAAAAACTCGCAATAATGCCAAAAAACGTCCGAAGAAGACAGCTTTAGCAGAATTTTGGCTAAATTGATCTTTAATAGTCAGCAACCGTACTTCAGAAATCCGAAATATGCTACCAACTTTTACCAGAAAAGGCCAACCGCTAACTCTACCAATCCAATAGCCACAAGTGCCGCCAATTACCGCACCCATAATTGCGTCACCGAGAACCAGCCAGTAATTTAGTTCATCGCTGCCAGCTAAAAACCCGCCCACAAGGGTCACGGTTTCACCAGGAAGGGGAATGCCTAAATTTTCTAGCAAAATTCCCAAAAAAATTGCCCAATACCCGTAACTATGGGCCAATTCCTGGATATTTTCTAGTGAAATCAGCTCTAAAGACATTCCGCACCGCCGTCTTTATAAATTTTTACTTTTACTATATCTTTGCTTGTTTTTGGGCGGGGTGTCAATCAAACCGCTACATTTACTTATTCGGTCATTAGTTTAATTCTGAGTAATCCATAGCTCATACTCTATGGAAACTATTGATTTTTGGGTATTAACTGTATAAATCTTAGCATCTTGTACCACAAGTTAATTCCTTTAAAAAAATAATGAAAATAAATTACAAAAACTTTATATATCTCTAGTTAAATTATAAAAATTTCGTAAAAGATACGGTTGATACCGAAATTATCAAGCCATTATGCCTATATTTATGAAAGTTATCACAAAATTATACGGCATGAATACTTAAATAATTACTCTTAATTGCACGGCTGCAATCCTTAAATATTTAGGGAAAACAGTCATTTTGCCGTTGAAAGAGAGGAAGTATTTATGTCATTTTTCGATTTTTAGTCAAGTGTTCAATTACCCTGTTGAATTTATGATTCTCACACAAGAACTTCAAATTATTTTGTTTAAACCCCAAGGAAGCATAGATTTAGAAGGCGGAAAGGCTCTGAGTGAACAGATGGCTAGAGTAGTGCCTCAAGCTCATCAACTCTGGATTATTGACTTAGCAGAAGTTAATTTCATGGACAGTTCTGGGTTAGTCCCTTTAGTTAAAGGGTTGAAAGCTGCACGTCAGAGCGGTTGCCGTTTAGTTCTATGCAACGTGCAAACTCCTGTACGGCTAATTTTGGAACTTACCCAGCTAGATACAGTGTTTGAAATTTTTCCCACTTACGAAGACATTTTTACTTGCGAAAATATTTAGTCTGGTGCTAGCAGGCTTAGATAATAAATCTACCTTTAGATGGATGGTAGAGTCAATCAAAATTTGCATTTTTTCACATTTTCCCAAATATTCTCACATCGTCAAAGATAACAGTCTGGTGCTAGCAGGCTGATTTTTTATATTATCTAGATAATGAAATGTTAAAAAAACTCATAGCTTTGATCTAAGTAGTCTCAACAACATATAAGAGCGGAAAATTACCAAAATCATTCAGAGAAAATGCAATTATTTGCATTCTTCCCTAGCACCATTAAATTACTCAAAGCTAATTGCTCGACATCCAACGCAACTAACATAAGGAAGCAAGAGGTAAGAAAGGTTAGAATATTAGCCTTTGCGTTATTTCTAACTCTATAGTGATTTTTACCTTAAATGTATTACTTGGATGTCTCCAAGATGCTTTGCTATGAAAATTTCTTACCTCTTCGATTCCACCATAATGGGAAGTTTAGGCATTCTGGGGAGTTGAAATATTAGTTTGTTCGGACGCTGGGCGGGGAAAATTTGGCAAATCAATTCCACTGTGACTAGCATTGCGAGTTTTGAGTGCTAAACGGTAACTCACACTTTGCAGTTCTGCTTGCAGTTTGCGATTTTCCCGTTGTAGCATTGCTACTTTTTCTCTCACTGGTGTCATCCGCTCCTCAAACTTTCGGCGGTAAATTTGAGGCAACTCTTGTACTACTTGCTCTAACATCCGAGTGCGATCTGTAAGTTCTTGGACTGACTGTCGCAATTGATAAATTTCGGAGTCACGAGTTGTAATTTGCTCTTGGTAGAACGCCACCTGCTGCTCAACAGCTTGGAGTTGTTCTTGCAATGCCTGTAACTGGCTCAGATCGCGCTCAAGATCCGGCTGCTGGGGCATAAAACTAGTATTACCCTTTACCAGCCGGAAGAGTTCTTGAGATAGTTGTTGCACTAATTGATCGCGGAGTTGCAACTCTTGGCGTAGCTGCGAAACTTCCGTAGATAGAATTTGAATATTGGGTGTATCAGATTGGCTCACAGTAGCTTATAGCTCCCATTCAGAATCTTGTCCACTCTTAGGTATAACTGCGGGAGTACTACCTTTGGCAAGTATTTGTTAATTTAGCATTCCCAAATAAGTTACGGAAAAAGAAGAAGACAAAATTTTACTGAATGGGAATTGGAAATTGGGAATTGGGAATGTTATTTTCCTTGTCCCCCTTGTCTCCCCCTGCCTCCCTTGCTCCCTGCTCCCTAATCTTTAGACAGGTGCAGCTACTTTAGTGGGCTTTTCCTTTTCCTCTTTAGGGGGTTTTTCCTCTGCGATATCCTGCTTAATTGTCAAATAGCGAATCACTTCTTCACTTAAGCGCATAGCGCGTTCAAAAGGAGCGATCGCAGTTGCAGGCGCAGTGTAGTTTAACTGGATATAGATCCCATCGCGGTGTTTTTTGATTTCATAAGCTAGACGACGCTTACCACGATTCTGAATTTGGATATCCTCAGCGCCTTGATCGCGAAGCAAATTCTGATATTTAGTAATTGCTTGCTCTGCCTGTTCGTCTCCTAGGTCGGGACGGAGGATGTACATTGTTTCGTAATTTGTAGTCATATTTTCCAGTTTCCTTATGGACAAAAAGGTTGCTGATATTGATTTATACTTGATTTAAATTTTAAATACTAGTATTAATCAACATCGGAAGCAACAAGGAACTATAATCTTACCAGTTTTCAATTTGAATCATTAGCCAAATCGCCGAAGTTTGTATATTTTGGATGTCCCTAATGAAAACTAGGTCGTAAGGCTACCTCCAGAGCCTCTCACTAACCCGCAAGGGGAGTGAGGAGACTAACGTAAAACGTAACGTATCTTTCTCTAAGGACATCTTCTATAGCAGCTTTCAGGCTCAATGGTAAATCGGTTTGCTAAAAAGCTAACTGAGAATTGCTACCCGCTCGAAGTTTCTAATCGCAGATAAA
This sequence comes from Nostoc sp. UCD121, assembly GCF_014222285.1. Lineage (GTDB taxonomy): Bacteria > Cyanobacteriota > Cyanobacteriia > Cyanobacteriales > Nostocaceae > Nostoc. Next base: position 5,197 of record NZ_JACKZS010000004.1, on the reverse strand, counting down.
AGGATATTCATCAAGGTTATGGCACAGCGCTACGTGCGAATTCAAAATCAAGAAGGACAGATTTACTATGGGATACTACAACTATCCCTCAATGTGCAGGTGCTAGATGCTCCGCCCTGGTTGCAAGGACAACCAACAGATTTAACTTTGACACCAGAAGATTATCAAATTCTGGCTCCTTGCGCTCCCTCAAAAATTGTGGCGGTGGGTAAGAATTATGCAGAACATGCAGCCGAAATGGGAACTCCAGTACCTTCTGAACCACTAATTTTTCTCAAGCCACCCACGACTATCATTCCATCTGAGAGGGAAATTAAGTATCCTCCCCAGTCACAAAGAGTTGACTACGAAGGAGAGTTAGCATTAGTGATTGGTGATTACGCTTTTGAATGTACACCAGAGGTAGCCCAAACAAAAATTTGGGGCTACACCATCGCCAATGATGTAACAGCGCGGGATTTACAAAAACTAGATGCTCAATGGACGCGAGCCAAAGGTTTTGATACTTTCTGTCCTTTGGGCCCTTGGATTGTGCGGGAGTTAAATCCAGGAGCGAAATTGCAGACTTTTGTGAATGACGATATTAACCCAGTTCAATCTGCCTGTATCGATCAGATGGTATTTTCCCCTGATGTTTTAGTTTCCTACATTAGCCAGGTGATGACGCTACTACCTGGTGATTTGATACTTACAGGTACACCAGAGGGTGTAAGTCAATTACACCCAGGCGATCGCGTCCGCGTCGAAATTGAAGGTATTGGTCGCCTGGAAAACACCGTAGTGGCTCGTTAACGATTAGCGCACTTGCATGTACACTGCATCGGAAATCGCTGGTATTTCTGCATAACGCCCGCTTACAGACTGGATTACTGAATATGCAACTGCTCCCACTATGCCAATAAAAATGGTTGTGGATAGAGTTTGGATTGCGAAACCACCAACGGGAACTAGTCCCACAACATCAGTGAGGATGTTAAACAAAAAGATAATAATGTCCAAAAGGATTGCTTGCATGGTGTTGAAACGAATAAAGTGACTAATTTTTTCGTTTCTGACTACCAACAAAAATAAAGCAAAGAAAATAATCATTCCTGCATAACGCACGCCGTAGTAAATTCTCAACAATGGCAGAAGCGGCAGAAACAGTAGTTGTAGTGGTGGAAAATCTGATAGCAAATATCTACCAAATACAAAAACCTCAATCAGAGGAAGCAAATAAGGCAAACAAGCAAAAATTCTATCTGAAACCGTTGTAGACCCACGCCAAGACATTATGCGTTCTCCTGTGGTTAAATTTATATAGTTACTTGAGCTTAGGATAACGCAGTTACTTGGTCTTGCTGGTAAATTAAACTATTCTATATGGGCAACGCGAAAGCCCATCATGCACTCATACTGGTCTGGCTGCTGTTGAGTAAGTTTGCGAATGGCTTGACCACAGCGTAGTTCACCTGCACGCCAACGGGGTTGACCGCTCCTGTCAGCGAGTAAACAAGACTGGCAAACTTGCTCAGGGGCAAGGATTTGCTCGTCCATTAAAATGACTAGCATCGAATCCCTCCTGTAAATCCTTATTGTCACCTACATTTCACTCAGGTGAGGATACTTTTTTGAACCGCTTCAGGTAAGTTGGGTGCGTGCTACGCGATTAACTGGGGATTTGTGATGACGCTTTGCATCTGCCGGAGGCGATCGCAAATCACACTTAAGAGCCACATCCTACTTTCCTTTTTGTAGCAAAAATGTGGATAACCACAATTCAAGAACAATTGTCAAGTGAATCTTAATTTTTATTGTATGTTGTGTCTATCGCAAATTTGACATTTTTAGTAAAAAATGATACAAAAATATTCCTATTAATTTTGATCGTAGACAGCCAACGGTGTCCATTGTATTCCTGTTAATTTAGCCGTGGAGAGCGCCAAACTTAATATTCAGGAAACAACAAAAGCTTTACGCGCAAGCAACACGGCGATCCATTGAATTTTCCGGTAAAACGGAGTTAACTAGATAGCTATTATAAGGGGTACATTTACAAAATACTGGGGTAAACTTGCAAGCAAGTTAATACACAATATTACTCAGAGGCTCGTCGGTCTGGGCATCACTCACAATGGAACACTGGCAATTTCTGATACAGAAACAAGGCGCTCGCTCGTGGCATATCCTAGAATCGCCAAATTTGGAAATTTTGGAAGGGCAGTATAGAATTTTGGCTCGTTCTAGCCTTTCGAATACAGACGTGGAAGTGCGGGTAACTCACTCTTCAAGTCAGGAAGTTCAACCAACGCGGCGAATTTTCAAGCGATCGCGTCGCACTAATTCAGAAGGCTTAATGGCGGTAATTCCCTTTACTTACTTTGATGCGGGAGTTTGGGAGTTGCGCTGTAACGGCGATTTGATGTCGGATTTACTCGGTAAATCTTGGCAATACAGTGTCCAAATTAAAGTATTGTCCGAGGCAGAAGAGGCAGAGCAAAGGAAAAATCTAGAATCAAAATCACTCGATCAGGCTGATACTGTTTCTGAAAACTTGGATACTGCGCCAGAAGAACGTGCAATTATTTTAGATGAAGCGATCGCGGTTTCGGCAGAATTGGATACCACAGTTGTTCCCAATGAAGAGAATTTGGCTACTGCGCTAGAAGAACCTGTAATTACTTTAGATGAAGCGATCGCGGTTTCGGCAGAATTGGCTACCACAGTTGTTCCCGATGAAGGGAACTTGGATACTGCGCCAGAAGAACCTGCAATTACTTTAGATGAAGCGATCGCAGTTTCGGCAGAATTGGAAATTGCTACAGATAGCAACTCTGCTACCACAGTTGTTCCAGATGAAGAGAAGTTGGATACTGACCCAGAAGAACCTGCAATTACTTTAGATGAAGCGATCGCAGTTTCGGCAGAACTGCCTACCACAGTTGTTCCCGATGAAACGGAAAAAGATATAGTTATCGATGATCCTGTGAGTCCTGTATGGCTCAAAGGTGAGACGGCAGAGCAAATTTTACAAAATTTAATAGATTTAGCTTTACCCGATTCTGAACTGCTTCTGAATGATGAAGAGGTTACAGATTCGCCAGCAGCAGAACTACCCTTATTGTTAACTTTGGATCAAGATAGTTATATTGCTCGTTGGGGACAAGCTCTTACAATCAATGGGCACATAGAACTTAAAGACAAGACAAATTTAGAGCAGACTGAAACATTATCTCCAAAAAGCCTGCAAGCGCTTGAACTAGGGATTGAACTGCGATCGCCCCTAGAGTCGGAAATCTTGACTCAGATACGGCATTTACCAGACCAGGAGTTGCCCTTCACCATCAATACTTCAATTGATATTCCTGCTGACTTTGAATCGAAGTTAATTTTGGCAGATATCAGTTTGTATGGTCGATTTACCGATGTTGATGAAATCATCAGGTTAGCCAGCCAGTCCTTCACCATTACAGCAGATGTAACAGAATTACTGGCAATCACAGCCACAGCAAAACCTAGTACATCCTTAACATCCTTAAATGACCCTATAGCCCCATCGGACTCGCCTGATGCTTCCACAGAGCCAGAAACTGCCATGAGGATCGATTTAAAACTATTTAATCTGGTCAAGATTTCAAAAACAGATCAGTCCCAGATACTCAATCCATCTCCAAATACAGCCCTACCGCCGCAAATTAACCTACAAGTTCTGCGAGAAACCACTCTGCGGACATCTAAAAATTCAGGAAATTCGCCTCAATTGCCGAAATTGCCACCTCTTCAAATCGATGCCAACCCTCACACAGATGTTATTGCAGAATCCCCTACACCAGAGGAACTTCCAGAAAAGGATACTACTATAGCTGCTATCAACTTGGAGCAGTTAGTTATCAAGCAACGTCGAATGTCAATACTCGATACGACTTTTCCATACTTGAGACGGGTACAAGCTTTGTCAGGTGATGCGGAAGAAGAAGTAAAAAATAATGTCCCTCCAGATACATTGGAAGTTGAAGCGCCTGAAGACTTCCCTCCGTTAGACGTAATTGTAACTGAGGATGAAAATATACCGGAATTAGTACTAGATGATGCACATTTTCAAGAAAAATCTGTTGCTGAAGTAGAAACCCAGTCAAATGAAAAATTTCAGGAAGAATCTGTTGCTGAGGTAGAAACCCAGCCAAATCCACAATTCATTACAACAGGCAACCTGTACTCATCTCCCTTACTTAGGAAGTGGATGCAGAGCCAAGGATACTCTTTGCCTGAATCCATCAATGAACTAGAATCTCAAAACTACGATCGCAATTTTCCAGCCCAGCAGACCCAGCTTTTTCTGAGTGCTGGAACTCCCGATGTTGATATCGACTTGCCATTAAGCCTGGATGATGCCACAGGGATGTGGGAAGAAAGCCAAGAGTCGGTTTTTGATCCTGAGAACTTAGGCGAAGATACAGACACAGCAAATGAAGCTGCTCTAGAGACAGTGGAAGATCCGGTGGTAGAAAAAGTATCTGAACCAACACTTTCAATGGCTCTGGTAAGACAACTACCGCCTCCCCCTCCTCCGATAAAAGTAAATATAGCGTCAGCTTGGTTGGCGCAAGAAATCGTTGTAGATGATACAGATAGTGAACTAGAAGCCGATGCAACGAATAATTACTTGTTAGAAGAAGATAAGGAACCATTGTTAGCTTTATCCCCTTCTCTATCCATAACTACGGGAGCCATTGAGCCGTTGCCAATTCCGCAACTGCATGTACCAGAAGGCGAACTAATCGCCGACAAGTTGATCATAGTGCGCGTAGTACTGCCTGAAGTACCTCCCCAAGTGGTTGTGAAGTTATGGGTTGAAGATTATCAAACTCGCTGGTTACTAGATGGGCCCCATTTATTGACAAATTTACTACCTAATGCATTGGGAGGCTTGGAAGTGATGACACAATTAAAGATTCCTTTTGGCTGTATAGAAATTCGCATAGAAGCAATCGCACTTGATTTGACAACCCAACAAGAGAGCCATAAAGTCACAACAGTACGAACTGTAATTCCTCCAGACTTGCCAAACTTGCAGCTAGATGAACTGCTGGGTATGTAACTTTAGGGAATTGGGAATTGGGAATTGGGCATGGGGCATGGGCAAGAGGACTTGGGGACAAGGAGAATTGGGGACAAGGGGAAAGACTTGTTTCAAGTTCTCACCTCTTGTCCCCTTGTC
>NZ_JACKZS010000049.1 GCF_014222285.1 Nostoc sp. UCD121 | reverse complement strand
GTGTGTAAATCCCAAAGCTTGATTGTGCCATCGTCACTGCCACTAGCAATCAATCTACCATCTGAACTAATCGCAACGGTTTCTACTGGTTGGGTATGCCCACTTTCGCCCTTTAGCATAAGGAAAGTGCGTAAATCCCAAACCTTCATTGTTGGGGTGCTTATCCCACCAGTTACAATCCTCTTGCCATCTGGACTAATCGCAATTGAAGTAACACCATCTGAGTGAGCGTCTAAACTACGCAACAATTTCCCAGTACGTAAATTCCAGATGCCCTTTGAGCGTAAATTTGAGTTTTCCCGTCGCTAAATTCCACACCTTAATCGTCTTGTCTAAACTCCCACTCACCAAAGTCTGACCATCAGCAGAAAGCGCAAGGTCATAAATATCATTCGCATCTCCTTTGAGGGTTAATTGCGGCTGCTGACTTGGCAGATGCCAGACGCTAAAGCTTTTGCCACCGCCGCCCACTAAGGTGTGACCATCAGAAGAAAGGGCGATCGCTTCTGCTACTCCACTTAACTTCCGTACTACTGTCAAATCGCAATACTGGGAATGAGGCTGCGACAACTTGCAGATATTCGTTGCTCGGTAACTGCTCCACAAATATGCTCCGACTTGTATCAAAAAAATTATAATCGCTACACCACGCAGCAACCATATCTGTTTTTTGCTCAACCAGTTGTCTAACATCAGCTCTGTTCTCTTTTCGGTAGGTAGTTGAATTGATCGCAAACAGGTTATGAGGTATAGGGTGTGGGATGTAGCGAAGACTCTTCAAGTCACAAGCTGCATTAGTTGCTGCTGCATCTTCCCCACCGGAGCTGTGCAATTTTGTCAGATCCGCTAAACAACGTGCGATCGCTTCCAAAATTTTCTCGCACAGTCCCATCAGTATCAACGCTAATAATCTCACTTTCATAATGCTCTTTCTCTATCTGACATCACCTATTACCAGGGTTTTGATGCTTCTGAGTTTGAGCGTAGAAACAAATTTACTTATTTATGCAAAATATTTAATCTGATTTTGACTAGGGAGAGTTGACGTTTAAAAGGAAGTAACAGAGCATTCAGGCTGATTCAGGATTTTTCTAGAACCAATTACTGCTCAAGAGAAATATTGTCCGAGTAGATATGCCATTTACGTTGGTTTGGAGTTGAGCCAGGAACGTTATTGACTCTTCGCAGCTTATAGCTACCACGAAAACGCTGTGGAGTTCCATTGCTAGTAACACTCGTAACAGTAACGGGAATTTCAATATATAGCGAGCCTGCTGCCCCTTCTAAAGAACCCGGTTTTCCGACTTCTTCAACAATGGATACGATGTTAGCAAAACCCTGCTGAAATTCCTCAAATGATTGCTTACTGGCAGTACCATCTCCATCCCAAGCCAAGTAAGCTTGTTTATAGTCAAGACGTGCGATGGCATCGTAATAATCATGAATCAGTTGGACTGCTTGTTGTTCTTGGGACTGGTTATTGTCAGGATTTTGTGTGCCAGAGGCGGGTGGAGAAGATGGATTAGACCTGTCCGAAAGATTTGCCAGGGTTGGGCGATTGGCAGATGCTAGTTGTGATGTAGCAGAGTTATTGCAAGCTGTAATAGATATAGCAAGCAATAAAACTCCAATGACTGTATAACGTTGTTTTAACCAGATACAAAAAGAAAAGTTAATATTGAACAAAGCTATCTCCTGTGGAATCTGCACTCTTTACTGATAAATTCAGCATACTTGAATTTATTGGTTACAGCCATTGACAAATTAAGATGAATAGTAATACTTTCAGCCAATAAGCCCCTAGTGTGGGCGACGCTATTTTTACCCCAATCTATGAATCTTCAAGAAGTCAAAAATCAATTTCCAGAAGCAGTGGGTGAGATCGAGACATAGAAACGGATAGTGCGCGATATTTTGACCCAACGGACAACAGAAAGTTTTTTACGGTGATGATTGCTGGCAAATAAAATTATCAGTCAGTTGGGAAAAATCGGTACTTCCATCTCAAGCGATCGCGATTTCACTCTGGCCCAATAGCTGCTGAAGATTGCACTCAGAATTTATCGGGGGAAGCTCATAAACAACCAACCGAATCACAAAAACTTTAGCCCACAAGAAACGCCATGTCCTATCTGCGGTTCACAAAATTTTATTTGGGGTCGTACCGTTGGAGAATCAGTAAGTCAGTGGGTGTATTTCCGTGCTGATGGGGCTGGGTGGGGAGAAGGCGAAAAGCTGCGCGCGCGTAAATGTATAAATTGTAATAATGTTCAGTTATTTACGTATGATTAGCTGTCAAGACAAACGAAACTAGCCTTGAAGCTAAAACCAGCACTCCAGTTAAAATTTGTCGCATATTTCAAGCAGGCGCAGATCCACCAAGCGCATTTCTGCAAGCATCAGCAATTTCTGTGCCAAAACCACCAGCTTGAACATGACGGAGTAGCGATTGTACTATCGGCATCGCAATACTCATGCTAAATAAGTTTTCTCCTTGCCCTCTTTTATCAAAGCTTTCAGATTTGAGGATGTACCTTATAGCTGTCGGAAGCGCTGTATGCACGGACGTATCTATCCCCTTTCCATAGGCGTTGAACCCTTGTAAATTGTCTAAGGTATTGAACTTTAGTATGAATTTAGATTCCAACCTTAGTTGAAGCTAACCTTACATTGATATATGGACTGATTCATCAATCATTGTATTGTACAAAAGTTTCAACTTTGAGTGGACGACAAGTTAGAGTTAATTGCATATATTTAATTCAGGCAAATATTGAAAGCAATTTAGTTGCAATATTTCAGTTTACTTGACACAAAGAGAGTAATAAGAGGGTTGTATGCTCAACGCTGATGCTGAACATACGGTATCAGTGAGCCTTGACCGTGACCTGATATTTCCCAATTCCTGCCTGATATATCTAAAAAAGTGTACATTGCTCGCATCAATGTTCGCGTTTTGACAACAGCATGATCGGCTTTACGTCATCGTCAGATCAATTGTGTTATTGATTCTTGTTTATGGTCTTCTAGTAACAGAATAATTTCTCAGTATTTCAAACAGCTTAGATCATCTACGAATTGAGTCAGTAATCTCAATCAATATTTCGTTGAGGATAATTTTATGACACGTATGCCATTACTAGTTGGAGATGATTTTGAGTATTCCAAAGTTCCAACTCAGAGTAACTTTTTTGGAAATTCTCCTATTAATCATGCACTCACTGCTGTCGCCCAAGAGGTCGCTAGATTGCTTCAACACGCAAATCCTGTTCAAGCTGATGGCAGCAACCATGCTGAAACAATTGCAATTCGAGGCATAGAACCGGAATACAGCCAAATCCTTACTATTGAAACGTTGACTGAGCGAGAGTTAGAGATATTGCAACTGATTGTTGACGGGTACAGCAATGATGGAATTGCCCAAAATTTGTACACCAGTACAGGTACGACGAAAACCCATGTTCGCAATATTTTGAAGAAATCCTGTGCGAGCGATGCTGAAGGCAAGGCTTCTCTACGAGAGGCTACGCCAACGCCAACGCACTCAGGTAGCAATACCGGCGCTGCGTGCGATCAGGTCTTGTCCACTTAAAAGATAATGTTGTTTAATTCTCACTCATAAGGAGTCAAATCTATGTTATACAAACACGAAACTGTGAAAGTTTTTCCATCCCATGTTGAAGCAGAAACCGCCGTATTAGAACTGCAAAAAGCGGGCTTCGATATGCAAAAGATTTCGATTATCGGTAAAGACTATCAAACCACTGAACATATCCGTGGCTTTCTCACCTGGAAAGATACGGCTAAAGCTGGAGCCGGAGAAGCAGGTTACTGGGGCAGCTTTTTTGGTGGACTATTTGGCATTCTCACAGGGGTTGGTTTGCTGTTTATTCCAGGAGTCGGCCCTGTGATTGTAGCTGGACACGTTGCCGGAGTGCTGGCAGGTTGGCTCGAAGGTATGGTTGTAGGGGGTGTAGGAGCTGCTGTGGCAGGGGGGTTAGTAGGTGCCCTTGTAGGATTGGGAATTCCCAAAGAGCAAGCCTTGAAGTACGAGACAGAAATCAAAGCTGGTAAGTTCATGGTGATTGTCTCAGGCACAGATGAGGAAATTGATCGAGTGCAACAGATTCTAACTAGGGTAAATCCTAAAGTTGCTCAAGAAGTTGTTGTTTAAATTAACAGCAGCTACACCTTCTAATGTCATATTTTATTTCTGACCTAATCTCTTAATTATGCCGTCTCTAAAGCTCTGATCTGATCGTTCCAGAGCTTTATCTTTATCACAGGAATCAGTCGTTAGCGTACATTTTGGTTTCAATGCTACTCGTGCATGATTGCTTGCTGCTGTTTATCCACCACTTACTAAAATGAATTCTTCTCGCCCTACAGTGATTGTCGGAGCAGGCTTCGTAGGTCTTTTTACAGCGTTGCATCTGCGTCATCAGCAAGACCTACGGTGGATCATTTTGATTGATCCACAAGAACGGTTTGTCTTCAAGCCAATGTTGTATGAACTATTGACAGGTGAATTGTCAGAAGATGTCGTTTGTCCGACTTATAAAGAGTTGCTTCAAGGCAGTGATATCAACTTTGTACAGGACAAAGTAGTGGCGATCAACCTGCAAGAAAAACGTCTTAAGTTAGCTTCTGGCTCAGATTATATCTATGGTCATCTGGTCTTAGCTGTTGGCAGTATTCAGGGTTATTTAGGAACAGAGGACGCACAAAAAAACGCATTCGCATTTCGGACACAAGAGAATGCGATCGCTCTGGAACGCCAGTTACGAGAATGTTTGCAACGTGCTAGCCAAACGGATGACGAAACACAACGGCGATCGCTCCTCACGTTTGCTGTCGTTGGGGCAGGCCCGACAGGGGTAGAAATGGCAGCAACCCTGGCAGATTTGTTACCCGACTGGTACGCCCAACTCGGCGGCGATATTCGTCAGATTCGCATTGTCTTGATCAATCATGGCAAGATGATTCTCGCAGGCGATGTCAACGAGGGTTTGCAGGAAGAGGCTCTCCAAGCTTTCAGAACTCGAACAGTGCCTGTTGAATTGATACTAGGCGTAGGGGTGAAAGCGGTTGCTCAAAACCACCTGGAGTATCAACTTGCCAACAGCACTGAGATAAAAACGCTGTTGACTCAAACCACTATTTGGACAGCCGGGACAGCCGTGAACCCACTCATCCAAAATCTCAAGTCCCAAATTCCCACAGATCACCTGGATAAACATGGGCTACCGCTTGTCACCTCAACTCTGCAACTGCTGGATTTTCCAGAAGTGTTTGCCGCAGGCGATTGCGCGGACGTGCAGCCACAACCCTTACCGACTCTAGCCCAGGTGGCATATCAGCAAGGTGTGAGCATTGCTCACAATTTGATTGCCCTTACTAAAGGAGCATCCCCTAGTCCAGCCCATGTGAGTCTTCGGGGTACGCTAATGAAATTGGGTTTAGGAAATGGGGTAGCAAGGTTGTTTGACAAAGTGCAGATAACTGGCAAACCTGGCGATTTAATTCGCAGTGCAGCCTATTTGGAAATGCTACCCACCCCACTGCATGACTTTAAGGCAACCACAGAATGGCTGAAGGAAGAAATTTTCCATCGCTATCACAGACCCAAGATGAAGCCAGAAACCATCGCAAAATAGCCTCTCTCTTCGGTTGAACAACGAGAGCGATCGCTCATTCATCTGTGTATGCCACTGGATTAGAGTGGACAACCTCCTCATCGCCGCTAAGTGATTTTGCACAGGTGATGTACTTGAGCAGGAGGGATGAAATATTGCTGTTCTGTTAATGAACCAGAATCTTATTTCTAATCAGAACCGACTGTATGCAAACGAGAATTACATTGGAGAAAAATTATGCAGATGGGAGTGATTGGTCTGGGACGTATGGGTGCGAACATTGTTCGGCGACTGCTGCAAAATAACCATGAATGTGTGGTGTTCAATCGCACACCTGATAAAGTTAAACTGCTTACATCAGAAGGGGCGATCGGCACTTACAGCTTGGATGATTTTGTCCAAAAGCTCAATAAACCTCGTGCGATTTGGTTGATGGTGCCAGCCGGAGAACCGACCGAGCAGATGGTTAAGGAACTGGCTGCAAAACTCGATTCCGGCGACATGTTAATTGATGGTGGCAACTCTTACTACATTGACGATATTCGACGGGCAAATGATCTTATACAAAAGGGCATTCACTACCTAGATGTGGGAACCAGTGGTGGAGTGTGGGGTTTGGAGCGGGGTTATTGCATGATGATTGGTGGATCTCAGATGGCGGTTCAGTATCTCGATCCCATTTTTCAATCATTAGCTCCCGGACGGGGTGATATTCCACGTACTGCTGGACGGGAAAAGGTGGGCGGTACGGCTGAAGAAGGCTATCTGCACTGCGGATCGAATGGGGCGGGGCATTTTGTCAAGATGGTGCATAATGGCATCGAATATGGCTTGATGGCAGCCTACGCCGAAGGATTGAATATCTTGCATCATGCCAATGTAGGTAAGCAGAACCGTGTGGCTAATGCTGAAACGACCCCCCTCTGCAATCCTGAACACTATCGGTATGACTTGAATCTGCCTGATATTGCCGAAGTTTGGCGACGGGGCAGTGTAATTGCCTCCTGGCTACTGGATCTAACTGCGATCGCCCTCCTAGAACAACCAGACCTATCAGGCTTTGGGGGGCGCGTGTCTGATTCAGGCGAAGGACGCTGGACGATCGCAGCCGCCATTGACGAAGGTACTCCTGTCCCTGTACTCAGCGCAGCCCTGTATCAACGGTTTAGCTCACGCGGCGAAAATGATTTTGCAGATAAGCTGTTGTCTGCCATGCGTTTCCAGTTTGGCGGACACGTAGAACAATAGGCAAAGTTGAAGGAGGTAGGAGGCAGAAGGCAGGAGGTCTTTATTCAGAAGGGGATTCAGACCCCTCCTGAATAAGAGCCATCAAATTAAAAATTTGGTGCGGTGTTTCACCTTGTCCTGACGGTACTAGTAGTTCGCCAACCCAAAATTGCTGGGTGGAGGTCGGCAGAGGAGCAGGGGAGCAGGGGAGCAGAGGAGAGATTTGTACAAGTTCTTTCCCCCCTGCCCCTCCGCACCTCTGCCCAAGAGCTTGCCACCACGCAAAGTTCCCTTGGCAGACTACTAGCAGGAGTTAGCGGTCAGTTTTCTTCCTGCCTCCTGCCCCCTAACTCCTGCCTTTATTGATAATTTTAGGAGAAACATAATGACTCATCGAGTAAAAGAAATACTCAGTTGGTATGGCAGCGACAATCCCGGAACGCTGACTAATTTAGCCCGGTTGCTAAATCATGGCAAACTAGCTGGAACTGGCAAAGTCGTCATGCTGCCTGTGGATCAAGGCTTTGAGCATGGGCCCGCTAGCAGTTTTGCGCCCAACCCACCAGCCTATGATCCTCGCTATCATTTTGAGTTAGCGATCGCAGCAGGATGCAATGCCTATGCCGCACCGTTAGGATTTTTGGAAGCGGGAGCGCGAGAATTTGCAGGTGAAATTCCCCTAATTCTGAAAGCCAATGATCACGATGTGTTACTAGCTGAGTCAGACCCAACACAAGCACTCACTGACAGCGTGGAGGATGCGCTGAGGTTAGGATGCGTGGGCATCGGCTTCACTATCTATCCAGGTTCAGCCCATCGGTTTGAGATGTATCAGCAGATTCGAGCCTGTGCCGAGATAGCAAAGCGGCATGGATTGGTCGTGATGATTTGGTCTTATGCGCGGGGATCGGGTTTAAGTAAAGTGGGTGAGACAGCGATCGATGTGATTGGCTATGCGGCTCAGATTGCAGCTCAATTGGGCGCTCACATCATCAAGGTGAAGCTACCAAACGAACACATCGAACAGGATGCAGCCCGCAAGGTGTATGAGCAAGAGCAAATTCCGATCGCAACATTATCTCAACGAGTGCATCATGTGGTGCAATGTGCCTTTAACGGACGGCGGATTGTCATTTTTTCGGGTGGGCCGATCGACAGTGATGATGCTTTCCTCAATGAAGTTCGTGCTATTCATTCTGGACATGGATTTGGTTCGATTATCGGACGCAATTCTTTCCAGCGTTCCAAGCCAGATGCACTGCGATTGCTCAACACAATCATGGATATTTACAGTGAACAGTCTGCACCCATTCGCACTCCTGCACTGACCTAATTTGTCTATCAAGGCTGTTTTGATGAGTTTACAATCGAAATCGATCAAAACAGCCTAAAAATTGGGTTTGTTGTCTCTATTACAAACCGACTCCTCACCTTGAAGCAATCTTTCCCACCCCACTATGCCTGACTTTTTTCATCGCTTGCATCTCTCTACTGCTGCCAGGAAAGCTAGATCATGAGAAAATCACGTCCAAAGCCTACTTTATTGAAAGATTATCATGTCATCATTCCTGCTTCCTTTTTTGGCATGATTCTGGGTTTGGCAGGATTAGGTAGTTGCTGGCGAGTAGCTGCTAAACTTTGGCACTTGCCTACCTGGATTGGCGAAGTAATTATGCTGCTGACAATTGCAATCTGGCTCGTGTTGTTGCTGCTTTATGTGGGTAAATGGCTGTGGGCAAGAGCAGATGCCTTAGCTGAATTTGAGCATCCTGTTTTGTGTTGCTTTATCGGCTTAGTGCCTGTGTCTACGATGTTTGTAGCGCTAGCGAGCGCACCCTACTCTCGTGCGATCGCCATCACATTATTTGTTGTCGGTGCAATTGGTCAGTTAAGCTTTGGCGTGTATCGTTCCGGTCAGCTATGGATGGGAGGACGTAAGCCAGAAATAATTACACCCATTCTCTACCTCTCTACAGTCGCGGGTAGTTTTGTCAGTGCGATCGTTGCTAGTAACCTCGGTTATCGAGAATGGGGCCCGTTCTTTTTTAGAGGAGGGCTGTTTTCGTGGCTAGCACTGGAGTCGATGATTATGCAGCGCCTCTACTTGTTAGAAGCGTTGCCTAAACCACTACGTCCAACGCTGGGCATTCAACTTGCCCCCCCTGTCGTTGGCTGTGTTGCTTATTTGAGTATCACCAGTGGTCAGCCCGATGCCTTTGCTCAGTTCCTCTTCGGTTATGGACTGTTGCAAGCGCTGATTCTACTACGGTTGCTACCGTGGTTATTTCAACAACCCTTTACAGCTTCCTACTGGGCATTCACCCTCGGCATTGCTGCCCTGTCGCTGGCATCTTTGCGCCTTGTTGAACGCGGCATGACTGGAGTGATGCAAGAATTGGCACTACTGCTATTCATTGGCGCAAATATTGCGATCGGCAGTATTGCTCTAGGAACAGTGCGGCTCTTGCTGCGGGGCAAATTACTAAGCTAACGATCATTCATTTTTCCAGAACATATTGGGAGTAGAAATTATGGCTGCAACAACTAAGCAAAATGACACTAAATCGTTCGTTTGCTCAACTTGAATTGATATTCCTGTAGAAATCCGATCGCAACTAGATAACCCAAGTTGCGGGTTATAAAATTCTGAATACTTCGTGACCATTGATTGAAACAAATGCACATGAAAAGTTAGCGGTGGCGTTATGGGCGACCGGAAATTAGAGCCAAGCTAAGGTCAGAGCATTAAATCACTTGTTATCTCACTAAAAACTGTTTCGGATGTAATGTCGAGTATATTGTTTAATAGATTTCCAATTTGATTTTAATTATGCAAAAAATTATAGGCTTCATTGAGTTTGTTTGCGGATTCTTCTAATAAGCGTTGTTCATGAGCATTTCTTGATAACAACAGTTGGCGCTCAATACCTGTTGAGCCAATGATACATGGAAGTCCAAGAACAACTTCACTGCCAACTCCATAGTTAGAATCTGCTCTAGCCGATACTGGAAATATTTGCTTTTCATCTCGCAGGATGGTATCAACTAACTGACAAACTACTGTTGATATACCATAGCTTGTATTTCCTTTGCGTTCAAAAATGTTATAGCCTCGTTTACGAGTTAACTGTGTGTACTCTTGCTGAATTTGTTCTAGCATTGCTCCTTGTGGTATGGGAAATTCAGTTAACAGAATTCCCCCAATAAATGCACTAGACCAAACGACAAATTCACTGTCTCCATGCTCTCCAATCACATAAGCATGAACGTCTTGTTTTGCAACATTCAGTCGCTTTCCAAGTTGATATCTCAGTCTAGCAGTATCAAGGACGGTTCCCGAACCGAAAATTAGGTTTTCTGCTCTGGTGGAAGTAGCGATCGCAATCCGCGTGAGTACATCCACTGGATTGCTAATGATAAGTACGATTGAATTCGGTGCAACTCGATCCAATTCTTTGATTGTTGAACGTATAATCTCTGCATTGTCGCTCAATGTATCTAATCGCGTCTGTCCAAGTTTCGGCTGCACCCCAGCAGTCACAATAATGATATCTGAATCAGCTAAATCTTCATACTGATTTGATGGTATGATTTCCATCTCTTTAAGTAGGGGAATGCTGTCTTCAATGTCCCATACTTGTCCTTCAGCTTTTGATAAGGTTCGGTCAAAAAGGATAACCCTTACACATCTACCGAGTAAAACTAAAGCATTTGCAACGTCTGCACCTACATTACCTGCACCAATAATACCGACTTTAGATGTTTTACTAATCATGCTATATCTACTTTTTTCAAGAGTTAAATGTCGTTTATTTGGTAAGTCCTTGGGTCTGCAATTGCTGTATGCTTACAACTTGGAAAACAATATATTTAACCCTTCGGTCATCGTGGGATGAGTCAAAATACCATCGCGCAGAACGGTGTAGGGCATCTGAGCTTGCATCACCATCTGCACTGTTGAAATCACTTCACCTGCTTCATGACACAACAGGGAACACCCTAAAATACGACCTGTATCTGTATCTACGATCGCCTTTAGCAGTCCATCGGTTTGACCGAGCGTTCTTGCTCTAGGAACGGCTGACGCATCCACCTTGGCCACGCGGATAGCATATCCTTGTTGCTGTGCTTCAGTTTCGGTTAAACCCACCTGCGCCAGTTCTGGATCAATGAACAGACAGGATGGAACCAATCGATCCCTTGTACTCCGGTTGCCCCCATCAATTAAATTAGCTTTGATAATGCGATAATCGTCGAGCGATATATGGGTGTATTGCGGCCCGCCATTAATATCGCCTAACGCCCAAATCCCCGGAATGTTCGTCTCTAAGCGATCGTTGACTTGAATAAATCCGCGTGTATCGGTTGCCACACCAGCAGCAGGTAAATTTAAGCTCTCGGTATTGGGCGCACGGCCAACGGCGACGAGCAAATGCGACCCCTGGAGCGTGATTTCACGATCGCCAACTTGGATTTGCAGGATGGTTTCATTACCAGTGCGATCAACCCTCAACACCTTCGCTTTTAATAAGAATTCAATACCATCTTGTTCTAAAAGTCTTTGAACTGCGATCGCTATATCTGGATCTTCCTGTGACAGGATTTGCTCACTTTGCCCAATGATAGTAACGCGAGAGCCAAAGCGCCGAAACATCTGAGCAAACTCTAAACCAATATAGCCACTACCGAGAACAATCAGGTGTTCAGGCAAATATTCTAGCTCCATAATCGACTCACTTGTTAAAAACTCAACTTCAGTAAGTCCGGGTACAGATGGAATTAACGGTCGTGTGCCTGTATTAATAAATAAGCGTTCGGCGGTAAGTAAGCGATTGTTCCCCTCAGTCGTCGTTACTGCGATCGTTTTGGGAGCAACAAACCTTGCTTCGCCAATGATCAAGTTGCTATCGAGAGCCGTTTCTAAATTGTGCAAGTTCATTTCACGCATCCCTTGCACAACCGATCGTTTTCGTTGGATCACCTCTGCTAAATTAACGCTGGGTGTGTTGGTTTTAACCCCATAAGCGGCACTGTTTCGCACTGTGTTTGCTACATTGGCACTCGCCACCATAGTTTTAGTAGGAATGCAGGCAATATTAATGCACCCGCCACCAATCATATTTAAGCTGCGTTCAACCAGAGCGGTTTTACGTCCGTCAGCAACCAGCGCTGGTGCTAGTGTTTTACCCGCTTTGCCGCCGCCGATAATAATATCGTCATAGTGTTGAGTGTCCACTTCCATATCCTTTGAGTTTGACAAGGTGAATACGATTTCTAGAAGGTGTTATGAATTTCAGAAAAAACTGGCTGACTAAGAGGGTTTTAGCGATCGCGCATTTCGGGAGCGTAAATCAAGATGCTTGCCTTAACTGGGTTTCAAAAAAGTGCATAACACCCGCGCTTAGGATTCAACTTTTCGTACAAGCTTGCTTCATCAAGATACGGTTGTTTTTATACACCTCTAAAGTTCCAGACTGCGGGTTATCTAACGTGCCATCCCACACCCAATATTTATAAATTCCACTCCGAAACTTATACACTCGAACACCTTCTGTCGCTTGGCTAGTTCCTTTGCCCAAACTTAAATTACCGTTGGGATTGGTTGCGCGATAGAGTAGTTCACCGGAATTATAATTCTGCCAAATATTGATGTTGTAGCCACCCTGGCATTTCGTACTCAGGATGAGGCCAGCAGTAGAATCAGCAGAAGCTCTTAAGGAAAAATTAGCTAAGATACTGATTGGCAGAGCCAGGAGTAAGGCAGATATTTTCATAAGTTTTGTAAAATTAATAAGTTTGACATTACTTGATTGATGCTACAACTTCATCTGTAGAAAGGACTGCATTGGCAATATAGCCAAAGTTGATCAGTGCTGCCTTGTAGCCATCACCCAGTTGCGGATGCCGAGGGGCTGCTGTTGCATCTTTGACAACAAGAACCTCAAATCCCTGCTCAAGCAATTCGCGTAGGTGAGCTTCAACACAAAGATTTGCCAACATTCCAAGTATAATGACTTTGCTGATGTTGCGTTTACGCAGTTGCAAAACGAGGTCGTTAGTTTGCGGCCCATAGACTTTGTGCGGACTGGCCACAATCGTCTTGCCATCCTCAATGAAAGGCTTATAGCGATCGAGCCAGTCAGCACCCGATCCCAGGAATCCATCGAGGCTCAATGCACCACGGCGATCGAACTCCTTAACCTCAAGCATCATTTGCTCTAGGTTTCCGGCAAATTTCCAACTATAGTCGGTGGGGTAGTAATAGTGAGGGGAGATAAAAACTTCAAATCCATTCTGCTTCGCGGCTTTGAAGATTCGCTCAATGTTTTCGATGGTGTTGTTATCCTTAACACTCTCACCCACCAAATCCCAGGAAACCCCTTTTTCGCTCAAGACATCGTTTTGCGGATCGATGACAACTACTGCGGTGTCATTCTTGTTGATGTTCATGGTTTTTCTCGTTACTTGTTGATTTTCACCGTTCTCTTTCTTAAAAACCACCCGCGATATGCAGCGTTTTCCCAATGATTCAGAATCAGAATATTTTGGTTGTCAGGGCGATCGCGGTGGGCGAATTATCTGGCAGTAGTCACCCCATTTCAGACTTTGACACCACTGCCTAAATGCTGTTTCAAAAACGCTAACCTGCGATTGCGTGCTAATTCTGCGACTTATTTATGATCGGCGGAATTAAGTGCTTGATAGATTAAAGGTGCAATGATAGCGATATTTTCCACCAACTCATCGGAGAGAGAAAATCGCTGTTTTAAGTAATTAGGATCGTTGTAACTCACCCAAACCTTCCCGTCAGCCGCTTCCCATGCCAGTACTTTCAGGGGTAAATCCAGGGCGATCGTTGGTTCTGCCACCATGAGGGAAGTTCCGGCTTTCGGATTGCCAAACAGCAACAACTGTGTAGGACACAGGCTTAGTCCGACTTTTTCGGCTTCAGCCTGTTGATCGATGCGGGCAAAAATGGTGATGCCTTTTACTTCAAGGACGGCTTCTAATCGATCAATGGTTACAGGCACTGAATATTGACTGAGCTGGCTAATGATGCCGTTGTTTGCATTCATAGCAGTGGATTTCTTGTAGGATAAAAACTGGGTGATATGGTCGTTGGGTTTTTCAAAGATTGAGGTCTGACAATCCGGGGTGATCGTCAGGACGACGACCTAGTATCCAGTGGTATTTGCGATCGCTCTCCTGAATTGGCAGGTCGTTGATGCTGGCAATACGCCATCGCATGAATCCATGTTCGTCAAACTCCCAATTCTCATTGCCGTAAGAACGGAACCAGTTGCCGGAATCATCATGCCATTCGTAAGCAAACCGGACAGCAATTCGGTTGTCTTGAAAAGCCCAAAGCTCTTTGATCAGACGGTAGTCTAATTCTTTAAGCCACTTACGTGTCAAGAATTGTGCGATCGCCTCACGACCAGATAGAAATTCTGAACGGTTGCGCCAAATGCTATCCGAGGTGTAAGCAAGTGATACTAGTTCAGGGTTACGTGTGTTCCAAGCATCTTCTGCGATTCTGACTTTTTGGATAGCGGATTCACGATCAAAAGGCGGCAGGGGTAGTCGAGGATTTTCGGCGTTGGTCATAGTATCAATGAATACCACCTGTGATGTGCAGCGTTTCCCCAGTGATCCAACCTGAATCGGAGGACGCGAAGAAGACAGCAGCAGGTGCGATGTCCTGCACTTGCCCGATGCGACCAAGCGGCGTTTGCGCTGCAACCTGTTTGCGAAAATCGCTTTCGAGAACTCCCAATGCTTGCAGTCCCTCTGTTTCTACCATGCCAGGATTAATCGAGTTAACACGGATCTGGCGTGAACCCAATTCTTTGGCGAGTGACTTTGTTACAGCATCGACAGCTGCTTTGGTGGCATTATATACCGAGCCAGTCGCGGGTGTGGCGGTGCTGGCGATGGAACTAATGTTGATAATACTACCGCCTGCCGAGCCAAAGTACTTTGCTGCTTGTTGGGAGGTAAGAATTAATCCCAGTACATTGAGATCGGACTGTTTATGGAAATGCTCTTCTGTGATGTCTTCGAGCGGCAGATATTCATAAATTCCGGCATTATTCACCAAGATGTCAAGTCTGCCAAATGTCTGCTCTGTCTTGACAAAAAGACCTTCGACCTCTGCTTTTTTGGTAACATCTGCCTGTACTGCGATCGCCTTGCCACCTGCACTAGTAATTTCATCAACCACGCGATCGGCTGCTTCTTTACTAGAGGCATAATTGACGACCACTGCTGCACCTTCGGCTGCCAGATGTTTGGCAATTGAAGCACCAATTCCTTTAGATGCTCCCGTTACAACTGCGATTTTTCCTTCTAGTTTTTTCATGATGATTTCTTAATATCTGGCAGTGTGAACTCTACAGTTTCGCTAGTGATTACTTTGTGCGTGGGGTCAGCTAGTTCGATCAGTACCTTGTGCGCGCCAGGTTCCAATCCGACCAGGATGATCGTTTCCCCACTGGCATCGACAAAGTGCCACGGCGCGTCGTCAACGGTGATATGGATATGACCGATGCGCGGCGATACTTCGAGGGCACTTTTGCCGAACACTGGCAACACACGCAAATTCTCCGTCCGGTACTGGATGAAGACACGTCCCTGTGCCAGTGGTTCGGGAAGCGGTGGATCGACAATCAGCTTGGGTGGTGCTTCGTTTTCAATCGCAATCAACGGTGATGATCCGATAATGTCCCTAGCGCTCGGTGTGTGGCTGTTCATAACAGATAATTACCTGAGAGTAGAATGGCACTAAGAAAAGGGAAAATCATTGAGGCAGCAGGGGAGCAGAGGAGCAGGGGAGAAAGAAGAAGTTTAAGGTATTGCGTTCGGATATTTAAAAATTCCCCTCTGCACCCCTGCACCTCTGCAATCCTTACGCTGCCAACCCTTCAGCTTAACTTAGTGCCATTCTGCTTTACCATTTTCCCCTACGCTAACTCGGTAAGCAGCAAAGCGATGGAGGAGCGTCTTTTCATTTCCCCAAAAACATCGATCACATCCTATTGCAGACGTTTCTTCAATTCAGCAGCAGCTTGAACAAACAGAGAGCGGACTTCTGGCAGTTCGGCTAAACCATTGAGCAGTCCAAAGTCATGAATCATGCCGTTGTACTGCACCGTTGTCACCTCTACCCCAGCTTCATCGAGCTTGCGTCCGTAGGCTGTGCCTTCGTCATGCAAAATATCGCTCTCTGCAACCGCAATTAATGCTGGAGGCAAGCCTTTGAGTTGCTCAACCGTCGCTTGTAAGGGAGATGCGTAGATGTCTTTGCGCTTTTCTGGGTCAGGGATGTACAGGTCATACATCCACTTCATCGTGGGTGCGGTTAGGTACCGTTTGTCGCCGAATTGGTGATAAGAATTCGTTTCAAAATCGGCATCGACGATCGGCCACATCATGATATGTAGCTTGATGTGTGGCCCTCCGTTTTCTTTCGCCTTCAAAGCAGTGACTGCTGTCATATTTCCGCCGACACTGTTGCCAACGACTGCCAAATTCTTGCCATCCACCCCAATTTCCTCACCATGCTCGGCAACCCATTTGGTTGCAGCATAAATCTCATTAATCGCCTGGGGATATTGAGCATCTGGCGTGCGCGTGTAGTTGACAAAGACCCCTGCAAACCCTGAAAGCACAACCAGATCGCGAACCATGCGCTTGTGTGTTGGATAATCACCCAACACCCAACCACCACCATGAATAAAGATGAAAACAGGCAATGTGCCTTTGACTCCTTCCGGTCGCACAATGTTGAGCGTAATCGAATAACCGTCAGTAGTAATTGTCTTCTCCGACTCTTCAATGCCTGAAAGGTCTACTGGAGCGGAAGCCTGTGCATCTACGAGAACTTGACGCGCTTCGAGTGGAGGTAATGTCTCTAGAGGCACACCTCCTGAGTTCAGCACTTTCAAAAATGCCTTCACTCCTTTAGAAAGACGTGGATCGTCTGCAACTTCCAAAATCTTTGCTTGTGAATTTACTTGAGCAACCATGACATTCTCCTTTGATAATTAGTAAACAATTTGTTGAAATGACACTGTTAAGTGAATTGATTTAACAGTGATGCTCGATCGGCAGCAATCGTGAAATGGCGATCGCTTTCTACTGACATCGTTTCCCAGCCGGAATTATTTGTTACTGGTGAAAAGATTATCCACCTAGCGGGTCGCTGCCTCGATCGGTTGTTTCCACACCGCAGCAGCATAGAGCGAGTCCTCAAAATCAGGGGCAATATCGCCTGTGATCCGTGCCTCATGATGCGCCCAGTCCTCAAAGAACAAGTCGTGACTGATGCGCGATACTATTGCAGGTACGTCGCGGCGGATGCTATGGATGTCACCAACTGGCAATCCGAAGCTGACCAAACCAGCAGGATTAAATACGTGAATGTCTTTCAGGTAAGGGGCAGTGCCAGGTACTTTTTCTTGGTATTCGTGGGCGCTACCGAGGTAAGGATGTGCCCCCAAACCGTCGTCGCGCAGACCTTCTGTTGGCTGGTAGCGATCGCGCCAGAGGGCAATATGCTGGGAAAAGTCGGCTAGTTCGGGACGCTTGGTTGGATCAACGAAGTAACCAGTGCCAGCGATCGCAAAATCAAACTCGAAAACATCATCGTTCACCTCGATGGCAATGCGTTCGCCTTTGGCGGCGGCTTCCGCATCGCCCAGTTTCCGTGCCGATTTCCAAGGTGCAGATAGATGGATGTGAAAGTTCGGGAAAGCGATCGCTCGCTTAATCGAGTTCGGGGGTGGCGCGGTGCCTGCTTGACGAAAGTGCCAAGCCTGGAACCAGCGGGCTGCATCGGGTAGTTGGGGATAGTTGTCGTAAGCACCAGGGTAATCCCGTACCCGCAGGACTGAGAGAGATGCGATCGCCGATCGCCGTACAAATAGATGCACTGCCTTAGCTCCTGATTCCAGCGCCACTGCTGCTGCATCGAAAGCTGAAGCCGCCGCACCCAGCACCGCCACAGTCTTACCGCGCAGTGCTTCAAAATCGATGGCATCGGCGGTATGTGCGTACAACGTGCGGGGTAAGTCAGCCAGTATTGGAGGTATGTACGAACCACCCGTGCCAGCCACGCCATTGGCGAAGATAATTTTGCGCGTAGTCTCTAAGAGCGGGACACCGTTTACCTCAAGGTGTAGGCGGAAGAAACCTGCGACTGGTTCAATCCGCACCAACTTCGTCTGGTAACGAACCTGGATACCCAGGAAATGCCGATACCAACTGAGGTACTCAGCCCAAGCCACTCGCTCAATGCGATCGATCTCTGCGTAGGCTGCCGCACCGTGCCGCGCTTCGTACCAGGCTTGAAAGGACAATTCTGGGATGCCTAGTTCTGGACCAGGCAGATGTTTCGGTGTGCGGAGCGTTCTCATCCGCGCTCGCGTCAACCACACGCCTGCATGAGCCTCGTCATCGGCTGCATCGATCTCCGTCACGCGACCGATCCCAGCACGTCGTAGCGCAAATACAAAGGTGCTACCGCTGCCGCTGCCACCTATTATAGTGACATTGTGATCGATGCCAGGGCGATCGGGCACCCAGTTTTCGGGATCGGGACCGAGCAGGCGTAGTGTTTCTCGGGCAGTAAAATCGGAATTGCTCGTTGTCATGTTGATCTCCTCATATCTCGTTGCGATAGATGGAAGAATCGGAATAGCAGACAATTAAGCTGTTAAGCTAACGCGCCTACATATTGCACTATTTTCCGTGTAGACCGTGATTAGTCATCAGTCATTAGTCATTAGTGTTTACTAAGGACAATTGACAAAGAACAACCTCACCAGTTGATGTGCAATCTTATTTGCGTAACAGCTTAGTAGGTTTTTGTTCGTAGGTTTGGATTCGCTAGAGCGTGTTATGAACAACTGCCAGAAGCTAGAAAAGGGTTCGTGTTGCTACCACGTCGTTGGGTAATAGAGCGCAGTTTTGCATGGACGGCTCAGTTTCGCCGTTTAGTTAGACAAGGATGGGTTGCAGTCGTGACGTGAGAAATTGAGCGATGTAGTTTGCGATCGCATCCCCATCCTCTTCCAGGGCAAAATGTCCGGTATCGAGTAAATGCAACTCAACGTCTTTTAAGTCGCGCTTATAGGGATGAGCGCCTTCTGGGGGGAAGATGTAGTCATTCTTACCCCAAACAATCAGGGTTGGTGGCTGATATTTGCGAAAATACTCCTGCCATTGCGGATATAATGGTGGATTGGTGCCATAGCTATACAGCAGCGCCAGCTGAATCTCATCGTTTCCTGGGCGATCGAGGAAATGTTGATCGATAGTCCAGGTATCGGGGCTGATCGCTTCTAGATTGCGAACACCGTTGGTATATTGCCACTTCGTCGCTTCCAGGGTGACAAGATATTTGAGCTTTTCAGCATTCTCAGGCGATCGCTCTTGCCAGTATGCCTTAATTGGTTCCCAGAATTCGCGTAGACCTTCTTCATAAGCATTGCCATTTTGAACAATCAGAGATTGCACGCGCTCTGGATATTTAGCGGCAATCCGATAGCCAATGGGTGCGCCATAATCCATCACATAAAGGCTGTACTTTTTGAGAGCGATCGCAGCAATGAATTTTTCCACAATCTCAGCCAAGCGATCAAACGTGTAATCAAATTCATTTACAGTTGGCATCGAACTGTTGCCGTAGCCAGGGTAGTCAGGAGCAACGAGATGGAATTTATCAGCGAGGGCAGGTATGAGATTGCGGAACATGTGAGAGGAAGTTGGAAAGCCGTGCAATAGCAGAATCGTCGGATTATCACGAGAACCAGCTTCACGGTAGAAGATGTCTAAACCATCGATCGAAACTGTGCGATATGTCGTCATGGGATTACTTTTTGTAAGTGATAAAAGTAACATGATGGCATTTTACGACAACTCCTTTTGGACTTCAAATCTGTGCCATACCGCCATCAACAAACAACTCGATGCCGTTCACAAAGCTGCTGTCATCTGAAGCCAGAAAAACAACCGCTTTGGCAATCTCATCGGGTGTGCCGACTCGCCCTAATGGAATAGTGGCAGCTTGGCTGTCCACGAATTCTTGCAACTGCTGGTCATTCAGTCCCAAATGATCGTAACCAGGAGTCGGAACCACACCAGGGCTAATGGCATTCACTCGGATCTTGCGTTCTCTGAGGTCGAGTATCCAATTCCGAGCAAATGATCTGACGGCGGCTTTGGTGGCGCTGTAAACACTGAATGCTGGCGTACCTTTTATAGAAGTAATCGAAGCATTCAGGATAATAGAAGCGCCCTCTGGTAAAAGTGGCAGCGCCTTTTGTACGGTGAACAGTAAACCTTTGACATTTACGTTGAATGTTTTGTCAAAGTGTTCCTCAGTGATTGCTCCAAGCGGGGCAATTTGTCCACCGCCAGCATTAGCGAAGATGATATCAAGGTGTCCTTGTTCTTGCTTAATGGTGGCAAACAGACGATCGAGGTCTGCCAGATTAGAAACATCGCTCTGCACAGCCGTAACATTTTTACCAATGGCTTCTACAGCAGCATCCAGTTCGACTTGGCGACGACCCGTGATGTAGACATAGGCACCTTCGGCAACAAACTGTTTGGCTGTAGCAAGACCGATACCACTATTGCCACCCGTGACAAGGGCGATTTTTCCTTCTAGTTTTCCCATTATGCGAATCCTCTGATTGTTGGGTTTAAAGCGGTAAGTTGTTAATATAGAGCGGAGTCAGGAGGAAGAATAGTCAGCCGATATTGGGGAGCAAGGGCGATCGCCTTTTGTATCTTAACAAGCGTGCCATTCCTTACATCTCCTTTGATTGATCTGCTTGATGAGGCTGCTTGAGACTTGAAACGAGGTCGGTCACTTGACGTTGAGCCTCTGCGCTCAGTGAGTCAAAGTCGTCTAAGAAGAATTGACGTTCTAGCGCTAACTTCCGGGTGTTGAGTAACCCTTCGATCTGCCAACCTTCGTCGCCTTTCGTTACGACGTATAGCGGCAGCGAATCTCGTGACGGTGAAGTTTCGGTTTGTCCGGGCAGTATTACCCTGATAACTACTAGCATGAGCGCGAGTTGCGAGTTCACGAAGCGGACAAAATCCACCTCACCCTCCAGGCGTGTTCCTTTGACAACTGTGTCGAACGCTTGTTGATGAAATGCAGCGATTTCTTTTCGACCCTTGAGATGTGTACCCTCGAACGTGATGAAATCGGCAGTTTCGCTGAACGGGGCAGCGAAGCCTTCGCCGCTACCTCGATTCCAAGCATCAATCATTTGGCGATGGAAAGCACGGATTGCCGACTCGTCAGCAGTAGTGGTGGTTTGAGCTGTTTGTGAATTCATAGTTTTGAGTTTTCCTTTTAAGTGATGGACGAAAGGCTGGCAGGCTTACGACCGGCAATTCGTTTATCAACAGCGTGAAGCTCACTGTTACTGCCAGGTCAAGCGAGCAGGCGCAACGATTCATTCCAGAGCCGATCGGCATTGTCTGGGTTCAGGGCGTAGGGGGCAACTCCGCTCATATAGCCGTTTCCCTTGGTGACGAGAGTGGCTTCATTGCAGTCCTCGAAATAGCGTCCGCCAACGCCCTTTAGTAGCAAAGAGGTTGCCAACAGAACGGAAGTTGCCGCACCCTGCGCTATTGTCTTCTGCCGCTCAGGTGGGGTTCTAAGACCGCCCGTATGACGCTGGAGGTTGGTTGCGATCGCCCCGGGCATCAGGGCATTAGCGGTAATGCCATCCTTGAACCAGCGCGCAGTAGCACCCACAGCAAAGAGGATACTTGCGGTCTTGGACTGTCCATACGCCAACCACGGATCATAAGGACGGAACATGAAGTGAATATCATCGAACACAATGGGCGACATCAGGTGCCCGCTAGAACTAACCAACACGATACGGGCGGCACCCTCTGCTGCGAGAGCGTCGTGTAGTCCGAGCGCTAGGGCAAAGTGTCCGAGATAGTTAGTAGCAAATTGCATCTCCCAGTCTTCGGGTGTGCGCTGTTCGGGCAATGCCATTACCCCTGCATTATTAACGAGGATGTGCAGCGGCTCACGCCAGGCAGCAATGAACTTGGCAATTGAGTTGCGATCGCTTAAATCAAGCGGAGCAACATGAATATTCCGGTTCCCAGTAGTAGCCATAATGTCAGCCGCGACTTGCGCTCCAGCATCGGTATTACGCACAGCTAGTGTGACGATCGCTCCAGTTTGAGCCAGTGCCCGCGCCGTTTCTACGCCGATGCCCGATGCGGCTCCCGTAACGATCGCCTGCTTGCCGGAAAGATCAATTCCTTCTACAACCTCGGCGGCGGTGGAATGTCGTCCGAATGGTGTTGTAATCAGTGCCATTGTGTATTCCTTTACAGAGGTCGAGTGTTCTGTTTGCCTAACATCGACCGATAAACACTCAACAGGTATGATAATCTGAGATTGATCAAAGATTATCGCCCGTTTCTAAATAGATGAATACGCCGGATTTTGGAAGTTAGATTTGCTGAAAACCGTTCGTGCTGTGCGACCTGCTTTAATTAAATCTGCTGCCTTCTCACCAATCATGATGGTGGGTGCGTTCGTATTTCCCGTGGTGATTGTTGGCATGATGGAGGCATCAACAACTCGCAATCCCTCAACCCCATGTACCCGCAACTCAGGATCGACTACTGCCATTGGGTCAATGCCCATTTTGCAAGTGCCAACCGGATGCCACACAGTGCTGCAAGTGTCCCGAATGTAAGCTTCTAGTGCTGCATCACTCTGCTTGTCAGCACCCGGAGCGATTTCCTTACCGCGAAACTCATCCAAAGCACTTGCACCGAACAAGTTACGGAGTAATTTAATCCCGACAACTAACTTTTGCACATCAGTTTCACTTTGGAGAAAGTTCATTTGAATCATCGGTGTGTCTTTGGGGTCAGGGGAACGCAAACTGACACTACCAATGTTTTGAGGATGAGTTAAACAGACGAAACTTGTAAATCCTAAACCAGAGTGGGCATAACCAGGCGGTGCCAACACAACCGGGCCGAAGAGAAACTGTAAATCTGGCGCGGCATCCAGATTACCCAGAGTATGCAAAAACAAGCCAGCTTCAGCGACACTACTGCTGCTTGCCGTGTGTAAATCCTGAGTTGCCTCGTGTGCCACGGACACGACAGGGTGGTCTTGGAGGTTTTGACCGACACCCGGCAAATCAGCCACTACCGGAATTCCCATCGCTTGCAGGTGTTCTGCATCACCAATACCGGAAAGCATCAGCAGCTTCGGCGAATCGAACGTGCCAGCGCTTAAAATCACTTCGGAGTTTACCCTAACCTGGTGCAACATGTCCTCGTGCAGGTATTCTACCCCAATAGTGCGGGTACCCTCAAACAACAAGCGAGTTACCAACGCTCCTGTGGTTACAGTCAAATTGGGACGCTGGAAAATGGGTAACAGGAAGGCAGCGGCGGTGCTGTGGCGCTTACCATCCTTGATCGTCAACTGATAGAGTCCTGCTCCTGACTGCTGCATTCCATTGGGATCGGGATTGTGGTCATATCCTAGTTCCACTGCTGCGTCTACAAAACGTTGGGATACCACAGCAGGCACAATCAGATCGGTGACGCTCAACTCTCCATCGACCCCGTGAAATTCAGACGCGCCTCGTGAGAAGTGTTCTGATTTCTTGAAGTAGGGCAAAACATCAAGGTACGACCAACCTGGATTGCCCAATGACTGCCAGTGGTCATAATCGTGAGAATTACCCCGCAGATAAATCATGATATTAATCGAACTGCTGCCGCCCAGGACTTTGCCACGGGGACAAAAGATTTTGCGGTTATTCAGGTAGGGTTCTGATTGGGAGAAATATGCCCAGTCCACCTCAGAACCTAGTAGACTGAGACATTGCGCTGGGATGTGAATTTCTGGTTTCGTATCGGGATTACCCGCTTCAAGTAGTAACACAGTTGCGTCGCTGTCTTCTGTAAGACGGTTGGCGATAACGCATCCTGCCGAACCTGCACCAATTACAATGTAGTCATAATTAGTCATGAAGTTCTTTTCCTCTGTTATCTACAATGGATAAATGGAGTCAAGAATGAACTGATTTAAAGAGCGATCGCTGAATTTAACTGCGTACCAATGGTGTATCCACCAAATGTTCTGCCAGAAACCAAACTTGCGTCTCATTGGTTCGCAGGACTTGGCTCACTAACAAATCATTAGTGCCACTATCTTGATTTGCTGCTGTTTTATCGATCGCTACTCTCAATTCCTCAATGATTAACTCGTGGGCTTCTAGTAACCGCGACAACATCACAGGTACTTCCTCAACGCCATTGGGCGGACGCTTAATCTTAGTGACTTCTGCCACATGACGCGGGTCAGCGATCGCCACGCCTCCGAGTGTTTGTACTCGTTCACCCAGTGCATCAATTAACTCAATTTGTTCGCTGGCGTGTTTGTCGAGCAACAGATGTAGTTGATAAAACGTATGTCCACGCATCAACCAGTGATGTTTCTTGTAAAGGTGATAGAGAATATTCGTATCTGCCAAAATTTGATTGACTAAAACACAGCTTTCGCTGCGGGCATTGGGGTTGAGAACAATTGGCAAATCACGAAGAGTACCATACTGTTGAATTTCATATCCATGTTGATGCAGTAAGGGTTGACTGCCATCGACTTCAGTGATACTTGTATTTTGAGTCGGCACGATCGCATCTCCTAGAGTCATAATTAGGTCTGTTCTATTTGTATGTACTGAGAAACTGCTTCTCTTAAAATTGCGATTACTTCACAGCAGTGCTAGCTGCTTCAATCACTTTGGTAACTTCTTTTGGATGAGAGATAAAAGGAACATGACTGGAGTTAACTTCGGTTGTCTTAGCATTAATCCGTTTAGCCATAAATCGTTGAAGTTCAGGGTTGATGGCGCGATCGCTTTGAGTCACGATAAACCAAGAAGGAATCGTTTTCCAGGCGATTTCATTCACTGATTGCTCAAAGGCTGCGCTGGCGATCGGCTTTTGGGTTGCTGCCATCACTCTCGCCTCAGCCTTCGATACGTCCTGGGCAAAAAATTCGTGAAACTTTCCGCGATCGACATAGAGGAAGTTTGCAGCATCAGATATAATTGCCGTACTAATCGGAGGTGCTGCGTACCTTTTATTCAAATCACTCGTCTTTTCACCGGCATCTGGTGCGAAAGCATTAACATAAACTAGAGCTTTCACCTGTGGATTGCCAGCCGCCGCACCCGTGATTACATTTCCACCATAGGAATGTCCAACTACTACAACAGAACCCTTCTGACTCTCAATTACCCGCTTCGTCGTTGCCACATCATCAGCAAGAGAAGTGAGCGGAATCTGCACAGCAGTCACTCTGTAGCCATCCTGCTCTAACAATGGAATAACGTGTTGCCATGATGTACCGTCAGCATAAGCCCCATGAACGAGAATGATCGCAGGTTTAGAGTTGGACGCTTGAGGTAATTCCTTGGAGGTGGCTGGTGTTGGATGTATTGATATTCCAACGACAACACTTAATGCAAATAACCACAGCAACAATTTTTGAACTTTTTTCCATGTAAAAACCATCATGGCGATCGCCTCTGTATTCTTGCTAAATTGCTCAAATCTTTGATTCTTGTCGTCCGTATAGAAATTGTGAAATACTCCCCGATGAAATACTTGTTGGGATAAGCATCAAAAACCTTAATCATTTGCAGCAACAATGGCTGCCATTATCTGCTCAACAGTCCAGCGATCGAGATAGCGAATTCCATTAATAAACAAAGCGGGTGCAGCCTCCACTCCACTTCGCAGTCCACCTTCAATATCCGCATTGATAAGATTGACATACGCTCCCTTGGATAAATCCTGCAAAAATTGAGAAATATCAAGTCCTAAACGATTGGCATACTCTACTAGATAGCCATTTCCCAACTCTTGTTGATGGATAAACAGCATCTCATGCATTTGCCAAAACTGCCCTTGAGCCGCTGCTGTTTCTGCGGCTTCCGCTGCCCGTTGAGCATGTGGATGAATCTGTACCTGAGGAAAGTGACGGAAAATAAAACCTAAATTGTTTTCTCCAAACGAAACCTTCAATTGCTGTTGAGCAACTTTAACTAATCGATAGACGTTGGCACTTTGAAAACATTCATAATCTCCATACATGACGAATACTACAGCAGCATTCAGTACACCTTGAATATGATCTTGGGTTGAAGGCAGAACGAATAAAGAATAATTATCACGGTTGTAAGTCATGTTTCGGTTTGTATTAAGCAATACTTTTGCCTTACAACCCAACTGCGCTAACGTTGCTATGGATTTAATATAAACAATTGGTCCTCTTTTGTAGTCCACTCTGGGTTGACATTTTTGTACAATCGAGTGATGGATGAACCCATCCGTCTCGCAGTGGAAAGTTGTCTACAACTAAAGTTGGAATTTGGATACCAACTTTAGCACAGCTTATAAACTGACAATCCCACGCTTAACAGCAGTAATCACGGCTTGTGTGCGATCGCTCACGCCCAGTTTGCTTAAAATCCGATTTACATGAGATTTGACGGTACTTTCACCAATAATCAAAGCAGTCGCAATTTCTTGATTACCCATTCCTTGTGCCATCAAACGCAGCACTTCCAACTCTCGTTCACTCAGTTCTGGATTGCTCATTCGCTGCAATAATTTTGCGCCCACTTCTGGCGGAATGTATTTCTGACCATTATGAATGGCGCGAATCGCATTCAAAAGCTCACCAAGTTTAGAATCCTTAAGCAGATAGCCTTGAGCGCCCGCCTGTAAACCGCGATAGATATCTTCATCACCATCGTAGGTTGTGAGTAGCGCGATCCGAGCCTGCTTAAATTCAGCACAAATCGCCATAATGGCTTCAACACCTCCCATTTTGGGCATTCGTAAATCCATTAGTGTGACATCAGGTTGGTATTCACGAAACGCGGTGATCGCCTGTTGCCCATCTTCAGCTTGAGCAATCACGGTCATTTCTGGATCGCGGTTAATGATGGTTGCTAGACCCTTTCTGACTATGGCATGGTCGTCAACAATCAGCACTCGAATCGTAGTGGATTGGCTCATTGTAATTCTCACACTCGATTGATGGTGACAATAATTTCTGTTCCCTGTCCCGGTTGGCTTTGAATCAATAGTTGTGCGCCAATATACTCTGCCCGTTCGCTCATTCCTAATAAGCCAAACCCACCGCTCAAAGGAGTGCTACCTACTCCAAAGCCCCTGCCATCGTCTTTAACCCGTAAGATACACTGTATTTCGTTGTACAGTAACTCAACCCGAATTTCGCCAGCATAAGCGTATTTAATCGCATTGGTTAATGCTTCCTGCCCAATTCTGAGTAAGTTATTCTCCACTTCGGTTGATAAGAAATAGGCTATACCCTGAGTTTCGCAAATCAGAGCCGTGTCGGTCGTTGCTCGCATTTGAGCCACAATCCGATGCAAGGCACTCTCTAAATTACCTTCTTCTAGTAGCCGAGGACGGAGTGCTGATACGGATCGCCGTGCCCCTGCCAGCCCAGCGCGTGCTAGTTCCTCAATCATTTCCAGATGTACTTGGGTTGCTTCCGGGTCATCCACCAGCACTTGTGTTACTGCTCCAACTTGAAGCAGAATACCTGTGAAAGATTGAGCTAGCGTATCATGAATTTCTCGCGCCATCCGGTTACGCTCTTCTAAGATAGAAGTGTGTTCAGCTCGTTTACGATCGCTAATGTCTGTCATGAGACTGTAGAAACCTTTTACCTGAGCATTGTCATCGAAATCAGGAATAAAGGTCGCGCTGATGCACCGCTTATTATCAGGAAAAGGGATTTCTGCTTCTAGAGGGACAGTTTGCCCTGCAAACACCTGATTAATATACGGCTCAACCCGTTCATAAACCACCTCACCGAGCAGTTGACGAACAGGGTTGCCCAAAATTTCATCACGGCTACGGTTGAACCAAATCTCATAGGTACGGTTGATAAATTGAAAGCAGCGATTGGCATCGACGTAGCTAATCAGAACGGGTAGAGCGTCGGCAATCAGTCGTAATTCCTGCTCCTGTAAGCGAAGTTCCTCGTAGACACCGCGTAGCTCTGCTTCGTTTGCCTGCAATGCTGTCGTTCGTTCTGCAACTTGTTGCTCTAGGGTGCGATTGTATTCTGCTAAAAGCTTCTCTGCTTGTTTACGTTCGGTGATGTCTTGAAAGGCTGCGATCGCATACAAAATGTTGCCAGACTCATCAAAAATTGGAGTTCCCCAACTTTCGATCGGAATGATGCGATTCCCCTGGTGAATTTCGATATCATCCACACTGCCCTGTTCGCCGTTTAGCGCTCGCCTAATCATCAGTTGTTCGGTTGGGTAAGGGCGATCGGTTCCTGCCACATAGAGTTGATAGACCTCGGCAATTTGCTCTGGGGTGACAGACGGCAGCACGCCCTTGCCCAAGAGTTGGATTGCCTTCTGATTCGCGTAATAAGGGCGACCTGTTGCGTCCATAACCACAATTCCTACCGGAACCGACTCTAAAATTTTCTGGAGGCGGGTTTCACTTTGGGCGAGGGTCTGGTTTAAAGACTGCATTTTGGCAAATGCGATTTGAAGCTGCTGTGCCATCTGGTTGAACGATCGAGCCAGTTCGCCCAAATCGCCCGATCGCTCAATTTCTACCGTCTGATTCCATGCACCGTCTGCTAGCGCTTTTGCCGATTGACTGACGCTGACAATCGGTTTAGCGATCCATCGGGCAATCAAAATGCAGATCGCAATGCCAAGCAGCAAAGCCGCGATACAAAGCATAATCGTCGTGTAGATGCTTTGATTAATCTTTGCCATGAAATCGGATTCAGGCAACACCGTGACAATCAGCCAGTCTAGCCCACGAGTATCTTTGAATGGCATCACCTGAATCAACTGCCGTCTGCCATCGAACTTAAAATCAAGCTGTTCCGCAGTCTGGATCTGCCACAAATCGCTGAAATGCTCGCGCAAATAGGCAGCAGTTGCTCGCACGGTAGGGTTACGGCTCTCAACTGCGGACAATCGATTTGCTACCGCCCCACTACTTATGATCGCTTCTCCGGTGGAGGTGGCAACCAGTTGTCCCGATCGCTCTAGAATAAAGGCGATGCCTGCCTTGCCAATTTGCAGGCTAGCCAAAAAACGGCTCATCTCATTAGGCAGAAATACATCGGTGGCACAGACTCCCAACAGCGATCGATCAGCAGTGCTATAGACAGGCGTACTGGCGGTGATCGTTGGCAACTGGCTAGCAAAGTCGGCATAGATTCCACTCCAGCTTGGTTCACCTACCGTCACTGCTGCTTTATACCAGGGACGAACCCGCGCATCGAAGGCTTTGTTGCCTTGACTGATTAACTGGTCTCGCTGACCATTGCGATCGAGGCTGTAGCCGTAGAGTTTACGATCTGTAGCAACATTACTTGACCGCAGTTCAATTGAGCGATCGGCAGGGCTACGTCGCACCCCTAGAAGAGAACCTTTGCGATCACCACAGTAGATATCACTCACCATTGGATAAATCTGAATTTGCTGCCAGAGTGGAAACTCACCTTTGACTGCGCTAGGGTCAATTTTTCCCTGAGCGAAGGTGCTGGCATTGAGCCGATTGATGTTATGGGGTATCTCGGTATAGGTTTGTAGTTTGCCTTCGATCCGGTTCGTCAGTTCGCGCCGCAGTTGACTGGCGAGATCGCTGATGGCTTCCTGTCTATTTTTGAAGGAAAAATACCCCACTAAGCCGACTGTCACCAAAGTTTGCAGTACAAACGGCACAATCAAAACCGTCTGCAATGGCACCGTTCTGGAAACTTGAGCTACAACTTGCTTGAGAAGACTGCTCATCAATCAGATTCCTCATTTACGGCAGTTCGCGCACGTTAGTCCATTTATTGACAGAAAATACTAGCCATGAGAATATCCAACGATCGCAACAAGTAGTGGCTCAAGCTCTAAAGCATCTCCATAACGCACACCATTGATAAATAAAGCTGGAGTGGAATCTACCCCACTATCCATTCCACTGGCAATGTCTTGATTGATGCGATCGACATACACTTTTTGGGCAATGTCTCGAATAAACTGAGTTACATCAAGCCCTAAATTATCAGCGTATTCTGCTAAATACCCATCTTCTAGCTCTTGCTGATGCTTCAATAGCATCTCGTGCATCTGCCAAAACTGCCCTTGTGTTGCTGCTGCTTCTGTCGCTGCTGCTGCCTTTTGAGCTTGAGGATGGATTTGAGGTTGAGGGAAATGTCGGAATACAAAGCATAGAGAATCTCTCCCGAATAAGGTCGCCTCAAGCTGGCGTTGAATTGCCTGAATTGAGGTATAAAGTTCACTACATTGGAGACACTGATAATCCCCATACTCAACAAGCACAACACGAGCATTCAATGATCCTTGTCGATGGTCTTGCTCAGAAGGAAGTACAACTAATTGATTGCGCTCTACTTCGCAGTTACCGCAAGGGTCGCCAGCTGTGTCGTCAGGAATAACATCGCTCATTTTAAACTCTCATTTTAAATCTTTGAGGAAAAGAGATTCATCGTGTAACCTCTGAAACTTCTTCCCTTCAAGCCTATAATCATTTGCTATGAGTTTAATGTATGAGACTTGTTTAGGCTTGTCGTCAATTCAGGGTCTGTATTTTAATCAACAAAATGATTGAGGATGAGTCAATTTGAGGGACTAGAACGAATCAAACTCAGGTTTGATTGCCTCAGAGACTAAAATATGATAGTTAACCCAGGCAGAAGTACCATCTTTGCTTTTACAAGCTAGCAATTCCGCGTTTCAAAGCAATAATGGCTGCCTGGGTGCGATCTTTGACATTTAGCTTGCTTAAAATTCGGTTGATATGAGTCTTCACTGTACTTTCACTAATATTGAGAGCAGTGCTAATTTCTTGGTTGTTCATGCCCTGTCCGACTAACTGGAGAACTTCTAACTCACGAGCGCTCAGTTCTGGAGCAGTCAGCCGTTGAACTAGCTTGGCAGCCACGTTGGGGGGAATATACTGTTGTCCCCTGGTCACTGTGCGAATTGCTGTCAATAGTTCCTCTGGCTCAGAGTCCTTCAGTAAATACCCCTTTGCCCCAGCTCGCAATCCTCGATAAATCTCTTCATCGGTGTCATAAGTGGTCAGCACGATAATTCGGGCATTGGGAAACTCATTGCAAATATCCGTAATCGCCTGAACACCTCCCATATCGGGCATCCGTAAATCCATCAAAGTCACATCAGGTTGCTGCTGCTGAAAAACTGCGATCGCCTCATGCCCATTTCGCCCCTGACCAACAATGACAATATCTGGAGCCTCCTCTAACATTCCGATCAAACCCTGGCGGACAACAGGATGATCGTCCACAACCAGAACGCGAATGCTACTAGGCTGATTCATGCTGACTTAACCCCCGATTAATGAATACCGCGATCTCTGTCCCTTGCTCTAAGTCACTTTGAATCTTTAATTCAGCTCTAATGCGTTCAGCCCGTTCTGCCATCCCCAGTAGACCAAAGCCATTCTGCATCGCCTGGTTTTCTACATTAAATCCCTGCCCATCGTCTTTAATTCGCAAGCTGCATTGGGTCGGTTCATAGATCAGTTCAATGTGGATTTTACGTGCTTCAGCATGTTTGATTGCATTTGTCAAAGCTTCCTGCCCAATCCGAAACAGATTATTTTCCAGATCGGAGGATAGGGGATAGGGTGTACCCATAACTTCGTAGACGATTTGGGTTGTGATCGAGGAGTTTAATTCAGCAGCAAGACGGCTTAAGGCATCCTGTAAGTTACTGCTCTCTAAAAGGTATGGGCGGTGTAGTGCCTCTACTGAACGACGTGCCTCCGCAAGCCCAGAACGGGCTAAGTCGAGGATCTGAGTGAGGAGAGCTTGCGCTTTTTCTGGGTCTGCCGTTACCTTATTGGAGGCAGAGCGAGCATGAATGATAATACCTGTAAACGCTTGGGCTAAAGTGTCGTGAATTTCCCGTGCCATGTGATTGCGCTCTTCTAGAATGGAGGCTTCTTCGGCTCGTTTGCGATCGGTGATATCTCTTGTTAGCCAAATGACAGAATGTTCTGAGATGGGCGAGATGCGAGTTGCAAACCAGGTTTTCCACCCTCCCACGATCAAGCTATACTCAACCGTTAGGGGCTGCTGAGTGCTTAATGCTTGCCGAATACAGACAAGAAATGTATCGGCTTGCGATCGCTCAAAAATTTCGGAAAATGTTCGACCCACCTGTTCGTCAATCGGGTTAGATAATTTCTCTGACTCGATCAGGCTTGCTCTCAAAATCCGCCCTTCTGCATTTACTACCAAGAGCGGATCGGGCATTGCACAAAAGAGCGCCCGAAGTTCTGCTTCGGAGGCTTGCAACGCTTCTTCTGCCTGTTTGCGTCTAATTCCTAATGCAATCTCGCGGGCTGAAAACTCCAACGCCTCAAAGTTGGATGACGGAATGGGATGTCGAGTAAACATCCCTATAACTCCAACAAGCTGCTCATCCAGCAGTATCGGATAGCCCGCAAATGCCACCATGCCTTCTCGTTTTGCCCATTCTTTATCAATGGATGATTCATCAAACACATTGTTAGTCAACAGAGGGCAGCGTTCCTGAGCAATTCGTCCAACTTTGAGGCTACCTACAGGAACTCGACTGTATTCACCGTCAAGACGGGTATACATCCCTGCGCTGGCTTGTAACTCCAAAACATTATTGTCTTTATTCAGCGTCCAAATCCGAGCGAATGCCGCATTAAAGTGCTTAACAACGGCTTGGGCACAGCGATGCAGTATCAAGGGCAAACTAGCACTTTGAGCCAAGGCACTATCCACATCGGCGCGAAAATCGGAGAGGATTGCCTGTTCCCGAAATTGGGCCTCGGAGTGACGCAACACTTCTTCTGCTTGTTTGCGTTCGCGTAGCGCAGCTTGCTGTTCGCTAATATCTGTCATGAGACTGTAGAAGCCTCTCACTTGAGCATTGTGATCGAAATCAGGGATCAAGGTCACGTTGAGGCATCGCTTGCCAAGCGGAAAAGGGATCTCTGTTTCTAGAGTTACCGTTTGCCCTGCAAACACCTGATTAATGTACGGCTCAACTCGTTGATAAACCGCCTCACCGAGAAGTTGGCGAACAGGGTTGCCCAGAATTTCATCGCAGCTACGGTTAAACCAGACCTGATATGTATGGTTGATGAATTGATAACATCGATTGGCATCTACATAGCCGATCAGAACTGGTAGAGCGTTGGCAATCAGTCGTAATTCCTGTTCCCGATGGCGCAATTCTGCTTCACTTTGCTGTAAAGCTGCCGTTCGTTGGGCTACTTGTTGCTCCAGGGTACGATTGTAATTGGCTAAGAGATGTTCGGTTTGTTTACGCTCTGTGATGTCTTGAAAGGCTGCGATCGCATAAACCACATTGCCCTGTTCGTCAAAGACTGGAGTTCCCCATGCCTCAGATGGAATAGTTACGTTGTTTTGGCGAATATCTATATCGTCAGTCCTGGTGCGTTCGCCACTCAACGCCCGGATAATTGGCAGTTTCTCTGACGGATAGATTTGATCCGTTCCCGTCACGTAAAATTGATAAATTTCTGAAAGTTGCTCTGGTGTCGCAGCAGGATCAATGCCTTTACCCATAAGCTCAATTCCCCGCTGATTGACATAGTAAGGGCGACCTGTCCCGTCAATAATGCCAATTCCCACTGGAATCGCTTCTAAAAATTGATTCATCTGACTTTCGCTCGCGCGGAGCTTTGAGTAGAGTTTGGCATTTTCAATTGCAATGGCTGCCTGAGCGGATAGCAGATTTAAGACTTGCAATCGTTCCGGTGTAAATACTCCAGTTGCTAGTTGGTTTTCTAGATACAATACGCCGACAAGTTTACTTTGATTTAGCAACGGTAAACAAAGAAGCGATCTCGTTTGGTTATGTTGAATGTATGGCTCATTAATAAAATTACCTTCGCGAGTTGCATCATTGAGGATGACAGATTCATGAGTCCGAACCACATATTGAATAATGGATTGGGGTAAGTGATTTGCAATTGGTGTTGACCGCAGTACTTGCGCCGCATAGACTTTCGCAGTTTCATTGAGTTCATAAGCCGCTTCAATCGTCCATTCTCCTAAGTTTTCCAAAAGCAGGCATCCAGTTTGTGCCCCAGCATTTTCAATTAGAATCTGCATTAGAGAACTGAGCAACTGCTCCAATTCAATTTCACTCGAAATTGCTTGAGCTACTTTCATCACTGTCGCTAAATCGAAAGCAGTATGTGAGGCACTTGAGATGGTTCCGGTCGTGGTGCGAACTGGTGTAGAAACTACGTTGGAGGGCTTAGGACATAGTTGAGGATAATGAGTTTCTAAATTTTTAACCTTTGCCATTGCTCCCCATCGTTCATAGCAATAGTTAGCTTCCTTCATGTAAGTTTGGGCAAACTTTTCTCTACCACGAACTAAGTAATGTTTGGCGGCTAATTCATAGGCTAATGCTTCTTCTTGAAGATACTCGTTGTCCTTGGCTCCTTGAATGGCTTGTTCATATAAGTTTTCTGCTTCAAAAAATTGACCCAAGACTCGCGCTTTCTCTGCCTCAACGAGATGAAACTTGTGTAAAAAGTTTTCTGGGCAGCTATCCGACCATGCTTTCAAGCGCTCCTGATTCGATCGAATCTGTTCCAAAGCATTATTTTGTTCTGCTTGAGATAGACCGGAATACAGGTTGAGTAGAATCAGAGAACCATAATAAAAATAACTACTATAGGTTGTAAATCCTACGATAGAATTTAGGATCTTTCCCGCTTCAACGAAATAATGGTAGCCTTGCTCAAAATCTGCTGTTAAACAGGAAAGATGCATTCTGAGGATGTAATAAAGACAAATTGAAAACCGTATTTGTGAGGTTTCACCCTGATGAACTATTTTTTCTGTCTCCCTGAGCAATCGATCGTGTTCCTGTGCTGCTTGCCCTAAAGCAAGTTTTGCGATAAAAAATTTAGCTCCAGCCAGCGCCACCTTGGAAAGCTCGTCCTGAATCTGCTCCGCCACCAACTGATATTTTTCGTTGTCTTCTGCAACGGTTGTTAAATTTTCGCTTTGAAATAAGCGATTAAAAATGTTACCGACCAGGTTATAGGCTGCAAATTGAACATTTCCCGACTCCATGCTTGCCAGGAAACCTTTATAATTGATCACGGCCGCTCCTGCTATAGGTTTTGACCAAACTTGAATAAAGCCTCCAAACAACATCTCAGCCTTACACTGCTGAGATTTACTGTTTAGCTTGTAACTAAGCTGCACAGCTAAATCTGCAAACTCATAGCCTTGTTGGTATTGCCCTTTCATCAAGCTTAAAAGAAGACCATAGTTTGCATAAGCCTTAATAGACTCAGCAATATTTCCATGTTCAATGCAAAGACGAACTACTCTTAAACTGATAAAGCAGTAAAGTTCAATATTAGCCGTAATGTAGGCTGATATATCTACAACGATCAATTTAATCATTGCTTGAATGACCGGATCGCTCACCGTTGGTAAAGTTAAAAGTGAGTAAATTGAGCGATTTTCTAAGCTTTTGGCAACAGCAGCAAACTCTTCACGGACTAGTTCTGTCAAATTTTTGCCCTTAATCTCAATCCCAAGCTCATGCAATCCGATAAGACCTGTTTGAACTGCTTCCTCACATTCGCCTTGTAGGGTATATTGAGTGATTTGAAAAACACGAATATCTGCGCGATCAACGGCAGAAAAAATGTGCTCTAAAGCAACCTTGGTTGTGGCGCTTAATTGCTCATAGCTAGCATTACTCAACTGTGCTGCACAGAGAGTACGATACAGATTGAACATCAAGTCGTACTGACTTATCCAAGCCTCTGCTTCGAGCAAGCCAATGCCAGTCTCAAGATACCGA
Organism: Nostoc sp. UCD121; assembly: GCF_014222285.1. Classification (GTDB taxonomy): domain Bacteria; phylum Cyanobacteriota; class Cyanobacteriia; order Cyanobacteriales; family Nostocaceae; genus Nostoc. The sequence goes on along the minus strand of NZ_JACKZS010000049.1, from coordinate 4,488 downwards.
ATCGCGGCTTCATAGCCTGTAGAGGATATGGCTTTTTGAGCAGCAGCCAAGTTGAGTCGTGCTATTTTCTCTTTTTCATCTTTGTGTGTCAGAAGGGATTGACCAAAGTTGATGTGGTTGACAATATCAAAAAGCATCTCACTTTGTTCGACCTCAGAGAGCTTGCCAAGCAGTAGTTGTCCAATAGAGTAGTGCGTTACTTGCTTTCGATGCTCAGGAATCAAAGCATAGGCGGCTTGCTGTACTCGGTCATGCAAGAACTTATACTCTTGAACTAACAAGTCCTCATCTAATTCAGACAGGGGTTGAATGAATCCTCCTTGTACCACTAGTAGTAAATCCTGAAAAACCATTTTGGGCGATTTCTCACACACTATCGCTAACGTATTTAAATTAAATTCAGCGCCAATGCAAGCAGCTAACCGAAGAATTTGCTGTGTATTTTCTGGCAGTTTCTTCAACTTGTGAAGCATCAACTCCACAACATTATCAGTGATATTTTGAGCTTGAATCTGAGCAATGTTCCACTGCCAGCCTCCTACCCCCTTCTGTTCCCCCTTAGTAAAAGGGTCAAAGGTCAACAGATTTTCGCTATACAGCGTCCTCAAAAATTCATTGACAAAGAAAGGATTACCCTCGGTTTTACGCAACACCAACTGAGTTAAGGAACGAACGGTGTCAGTATTGTGATGTAGTGTCTCGGCAATCAACTGATTCAACGGCAAGAGCGTTAAGGGTGTCAGTATAATTTCTTGAAAAACTACTCCTTTTTTTCGCAGTTTTTCTTGCATTAATACCAGTGGATGGGTTGAATTTACTTCATTATTTCGATATGCTCCAATTAAAAATAGGGATTGGATTTGCTCATCCAGCAGCATCAACTCGATTAACTTCAGCGTTGCTGAGTCTATCCACTGCAAATCATCTAAGAAGATCGCCAGGGGATGTGATTCTGAACAAAACACCCGCACAAATTGCCCAAAGATTCGATGAAAGCGATTTTGAGCTTCAGTTGCTCCAACTTCTGGTACAGGCGGCTGCTTGCCGATAATTAATTCAACTTTTGGGATCACATCAATGATGATTTGTCCATTGTTTCCTAAAGCTGTAAGTAAGAGTGATCGCCACTGTTGCACTTGTTCGTCTGGTTCACTGAGCAATTGCTGTACCAATTTTTGCAGAGCATCTGCGATCGCGCTGTAGGGAATATTGCGCTGAAATTGATCGAATTTACCAGAGATAAAATAGCCGCGCTTTTCGGTAATTGGTTTATAGATTTCCTGCACTAACGCAGATTTCCCAATACCAGCATAGCCAGATACCAACATCATTTCGACTTGGAATTTTGGATTGCCCGCTTGTTCCCTTTGCGAAGTCGTTTCCAAATTGTTTGGTAAAGCAGCGACGCGATTTGACTCTGGACACGCTACGCGCTCAAACGCCGCCAGTAACATTGCAACTTCCTTGTCCCGTCCATAGAGTTTTTGGGGAATTTGAAACTGACCCGAAATGTCTTGAAGTGCCAGTTTAATGCTAGAAATTTGACCGATTTCTGCTAATTGTTCAGCACAGATTTCTAAATCCGCTTTGATTCCCCAGGCACTCTGATAGCGTTCTTCTGCGTTTTTCGCCATCAGTTTGAGAATGATATCTGAAACTGGCTTAGGAATCGCTGTATTTATTTCATGAGGCGGAACAGGCTCTTTAGCTATATGACAATGGACTAGTTCCAGGATATCTGTTGTGGGAAACGGCAAATGTCCGGTTAGTAGTTCGTAAAATGTCGCACCAAGGGAGTAAAAATCGGTGCGATAATCGAGTAAACGGTTCATGCGCCCGGTTTGCTCTGGAGATAGGTATGCCAGTGTCCCTTCTAAAACATAAGGACTTTTGAAAGTCGGATTCGTGCGGTTAAATTCAGTAGCAATTCCAAAGTCAATAATTTTGACAACACCAGTATCCAAATTAAGGACTATGTTTCCAGGGTTGATATCTTTATGAATTATATTGGCTGCATGGATTCTGCCCAGAATGTCGCAAACAGCGATCATAAGTCCTAGAAAAGTAGATAAAGGCATTGGGCAGAAGATATCTGGACGCTTGTGCATCCATTGCTCTAGGGACTCTCCCCTAAAATCTTCTAAGATAATCACCAGAGTGCGTTGATAGTCCTGCTGGCTGTATGCCTTGACAACTCCTTCCAGATTCAGGGAACGGGTAATTGTATATTCCTGTCTGTAGCGGGTCAGTTCCTGGGAAGAGGGATAATCAACTTTTAGCATTTTTACGACTATCAGTACTCCATCGTCTCTGATACCTCGGTAAACTAGAGAATTGGAACTTTCGTATATTTTGTTTTGGATAGCAATACCAGGTAGAGCGATCATAGAGCAACTCTTGAGAAGATAATCTGGCATAACCCAAACTATACAGCAATTCAGCTATCTACATCTTTCATCTTTTGAGGTTTTATTTGGTTTTGTTCATTTCTAGCCAGTTGCAAAGCCTTAACTGAACTCTGTTGAGCGCTGTATCAATCATGTAGAACATTCTACAGCATTCGTTTGACAACCTGACTTTATCCGTTAAGTCTTGAAAAGCTTACGGGTAAAGTCAGGTTCTAGAAGGGATGATGAGTGCGTTGCATTCACAAGTGCGGCAACAAGCCAAAAAAAACCGAAGTGGACAAGATTGCTGATCATCGACCTCGGTTGCGGTGAAGAATACCTGCACTGCAAGTATTAAATCCAAAGGGTTCTGTCATTACAAATGCACCAATGGCATCAAACGACATCTCGCTGTTGATACGCTAGGACTACCATTTTTCACACATTGCAGCAAAGCCAGTGTGACCGATGATCAAGGCTTAATTGAACTCTTGAGCCACAACCTGGATTACTTTCGAGCCAAGAAGCCTGTCAACATTCCTCTCTATTACCATCCTGCTCGACCACGGCTATCACCCAAACACAATCAGCACTGCCCTGCAAAAACTCTATCCACAAGTCCTGACCAAGATAGAAGTCAACTTGCACCTAAGCCGACGAAAGCCGAAAAAGCAGCCCAAGGCAAAGCAGGATTTTTCCCAGTTGCAACACGATGGATCATTGAACGTTCCAATGCTTGGATGGAGCGGTGTAAGAGCTTAGTCAAAAACTTTGAGCATACCTTAAGTCATGCGACAGCAAAACTCAATCTCTGTTTCATTCGGCTGATGCTCAAGCGGTTGGCGAATGGATAGATCTCAAATGGGTTCTATAAATCAATCGCGATTTTGATAACAGCAGTCCCTGCTTCCACTGCTTCGTGGGCGGCTAGTGCAGTATCTAAAGTGAAATGGCGAGGATCAACTACTGGACGCAACTGATTGGTTTGTGCCAATTGTGTTGCTTGACGCAGAATATTACCATGATGAGCATGACCCTCACCGGTCAATAGAGGCAGAAGTACGAACACGCCCGAATATGTTCCAGACTTCCGTGAGAGAGGCATCAGGCTATGCTGCCCCCAGCCGTAGCAACTAACGACGTGGCCGTAATTGCCTACAGCCTGAAACGCATCGTCTAGAGTAGAGCCTCCAACCGTGTCGTAGACCACATCAAAGCCGTGACCGTCTGTAAAAGTCTGTACGATCTCCTCGATTGATGTACTACGATAGTCGAGTGGCACAGCACCGAGTTGTCGCACTATATCGTGCTTGGCAACCGAGGCAGTGGCGAACACTTTGGCTCCACGCGCTTTGGCAATCTGTACAGCCACATGACCTACACCGCCAGAGCCGCCGAGTATCAGCACTTTCTGATCGGCGCGTACATTCGCCCGATCAACCAGTCCTTCCCATGCAGTCAAAAACACCAAGGGTAAGGCAGCCGCTTCACGCATACTCAGGTTGATCGGTTTTTTTGCCAGTAAGTCAGCATCAACGGCAGCAAACTCAGCCAGTGAACCTTGCAATCCCCCAACTCCACCCGTCAATCCGTAGACCTCATCGCCAACCTGAAAGGCGGTAACATCTTGTCCAACCGCTTCCACAATCCCAGCTAGATCAGTTCCTAGCACAGCAGGGAGGACTGGTTTGGCATGGGACGCTTTACCTGTGCGGATTTTGCTATCGAGTGGGTTGACACCACTCGCTTTGATCCGCACCAAGACTTGATGACCAGTGGGTTGCGGTCTGGGAATTTCGGCGCTACGAAATGTCGCAGTTTGAAAATCATCTACAATCAGTGCGTGCATCGTCGGTGATAGTTCCATGTTCCAACTCCTTATCTGTAATTAGTGGATTCAGATCGATTCCGCCATTTTGCCGTCTCTTGCTCAACATAGGCGTTGAATTTCGTAAATCAAAGCAGTATCATCGGTAGAATATCTCATTTTGCGTCACAAGGCGATTGAGAGCGCTAGATAAATCCTAGTGTGGTAAAACTTACTAGAGAAGACGACTCTCTAAATTAGCCAAGTAACCCTTGGGATCTCTGCGAAATCGAT
>NZ_JACKZS010000471.1 GCF_014222285.1 Nostoc sp. UCD121 | reverse complement strand
TCGGTCATCCCCGCCGTTTGCGCCTCAAAAATGGCATCAGTTGCCTCCATTTGGGTAACTTCAATTTCCGTGTGGGCGTAAATCTCTGCTTTTTGGATGTCTACTGTGCGCTCATTGGCGATTAGATCCAAGTCGGCTTGTAGTTGAACTTCTGCGATCGCAACGTCTCGGCAACTCTCTAGTAGCTCGGAACGTGCGGCCATCTCTGCCTTTGCTGCGTCCCGTTTTTGGGCGATGTCTTCAAAAACTGCTCTCTGCTTCTCTTCATCTTGACAATGGCGCAACATCCACCCAGCAAGAGCAAACCCCAAGAATCCCCCAAACGCCCAAAACGGTTTATATGGGTTAGTCGCTTTCACCAGTCCATTAACGCCCATAGCTGGGTCACGCACTACTTGAGAGGGCATTCCTTCTAGCTTCCACTGCTCCCAGTAATGGGGGGTCATGCGGAATGGTCTGTTATTCTTGTCCTGACATACCAATTTTTTCTGGGGAGTCCGAACGCAGAAATAAATGCGGTCGCTTGACTCCCCTTTCCACGCCATTGCAGCCGAGCTAATTCCTACAGTCAAACTCAGCCCAATTGCAACAGCTTTTTTATCCATCGGTAACTGTCCGAACCACTTCATTAAACCCGATTGTTGCGACTCTGATAAAGTTTTATGTTTCTCAGATAGATAGTTCATTTACCTCTTTTACCACCAAATAGAAAAAACATTAATATCGCTAGAAATATGCCCACTCCTGCACCATCCATCCAACTTGAAGATTCAGCAGTTTTCACTTTGGGCTGATACATTTTTTCAATTGAAGTATTAGCTGTTTGTGTAGAAGTTCTCGCTTCATTCCATTCACTAATCGGTTCGGAAAGCGCACATAATAACGCTAATGACGCACTGCATCCAGTCATTAGATTAGTGACGAAATTATTAAATCCTTCACCTGTTGCAGTGGCAGTAAAATACAGGTGTGCAGTACCCACAGCTAAGAACATTCCAACAGGGTGAACTTGCAACAGATGAAAAGTAAAAATAACTGCACTGTTTAAACAACTGCCAGCGACAATTTCACAGGCATTACCAGCACGTCTAAATGTCCGACCTCTGTTATTTTCTGGCAGTGGTGGTAACTGTTCGGGTTGTTTCTGTTGCTTAGTTGATTGTGGTGTTTGTGCCAGCCCTTCATGCAAAAAAGGGCTGACGCTATGAGGATCTTCATTTCGTTTCCTTACTAGCATCAGCCT
>NZ_JACKZS010000594.1 GCF_014222285.1 Nostoc sp. UCD121 | reverse complement strand
ATATTAACCCAGATGAATCAGTTGCCCTAGGTGCAGCTATCCAAGGTGGTGTGCTTACAGGTGAAGTAAAAGACTTACTACTTCTTGATGTAACACCATTATCACTAGGTATTGAGACTTTAGGTGGTGTATCAACAAAACTAATCGAAAGAAATACAACAATTCCAACTAAAAAGTCACAAGTATTTACAACTGCAGCTGATGGTCAAACAGAAGTAGATATCCACGTTGTTCAAGGTGAACGTGAATGGCAT
>NZ_JACKZS010000470.1 GCF_014222285.1 Nostoc sp. UCD121 | reverse complement strand
AATAAATCCTCAACATTTAAGAAACTGGTTTGCTAGTTGCTGCTACTGTACCTCATAACAGCCGCAAGTGCTGTAAACTTTTTTTAGCTTCTGCACTTATCTAGCAAGTATAGTTTAAGGTAATTTAAACTTAGCCAATATTCATTAAGAAAAGCAAACATTATCAAACATTTTTTCGGTTTTCGATAAGCTGAATAAATAAAGGATGGAAGCATCCCAATTTTCCAAAAAATTACGAAATTGACGCAAAAATCCTTTATAAATCTCTTGACGTTGTGTTATTTACGGTTCGTTTTTTAATTCTCTCATTCCTGCCGGAATGCAGCCCAATAGCAAAATTTGGGATACTCCTTAACAAGAGTGAGCTTATTCAATTATCTTCTGCTAACTAAACCTCATCTATGTTGAAACCTAGAGTTTTTTAAAAGATATATATATTTATGTAGGTTGGGTGGAGTGAAACGCAACCCAACATTACCACCAAATTTTATGTTGGGTTACGCTATCGCTGCACCCAACCTACAAAACTACGGTTCTCAAGCTAGACAAGGTTTATCTGCAAGCCTTGGCAAAAATTCGTAGCTAAGTTAAGTGGCTACTTTAAACATTCTTCAGGGCATCTAAATGTTAGCTAAATTATTCGCTAAATATTTTGATGTTTAGCGATGCAGGAATTACCATTATCACCGAAAAAATCCTTACACCTTATATACAATGGCTCTTCTACCTGATTTTTCTTAGATAAAATCTACAAATTTTGGAAGCGGAATTGGACACTGCAAGATTTGTATAACCATGTCGGATTATCGCCTAAACTGCAAGCAGTACTGGCGGGGCAAAGTGGCGACTATGCACTACATCAACAACAATTAGAAGGTGACTTTAGCCACCCGTGGATTTTCCTCTCTTGTCCGACGATGAAATCTAGCGAACCAGGGATGGGGCCAGAGGGACATCATGTATTAGAAATTGCTACTGTCTGTTGTTATGAACCATTTGAACATCTGTGCAAAAGCAATGCAAAAGCGTATAAAGCCAAAAAGCGAGAATTTTATCAGCAGATTATGACAAGTGTGCGAGATTTGATTCCCGATGTAGACAAATATGCCCGGATGAAAGTTTACGGTACACCTACCACCAGCGAATTTTATCTAGGACAACCGCAAGGTAATATTTAGGGCTTGCTGAAAAAGTCGTATTTAAGCCAGATCAAGAATCAATTAACAATGCTTGTAAGTGAAAATATAATTTA
>NZ_JACKZS010000593.1 GCF_014222285.1 Nostoc sp. UCD121 | reverse complement strand
ACATATATGTCCAGTAAAAAAGTTCGTATAATCTGGACACATCGAGAGCCATATTTCCTGTATTCCAGACACAGAAAGGGTTACGGCTTATTTGCAGTTAATGTGGTTTGAAAACCCTTGTTTGCAGTTTGAAAATTATGTTTGCAGTTTCATTTGCAATTATTGTGGTTTTGAGACCACCCTTATTTGCAGAGAATGTGGTTTCAAAATCGCCTTGTTTGCGGTTTGAAGCGTTTATGTTTGCAGTTCGCTACA
>NZ_JACKZS010000469.1 GCF_014222285.1 Nostoc sp. UCD121 | reverse complement strand
ATCTTAGTTTGCGACCCACCAACGTCCACGCTGAGGTAAATGTCAGTCATGCAAATAGCTGGTTAAAACGATGATCTGATTTTAGTGCAGATTTAGAGCAGAATGGCACTGTTCAGGTGCAGATATTGCACCAATTTAGCACAATCTGGCACTCGTGATTCACCTCGGTTCATGACCCTAAATGCTGATTTCGGCTGACCAAATTGTGCCAAGTTGCGCCATTATTGTGCTGAGTTGCTCCATATTTGTGCCAAGAGGTCGCGTTTGTAGTGGGAGTGGGCGCTGTTGCCGCAGAATTTCGCTTGGGTGTACCATGTTGTTGGTGTACCCACTACACCTTTTTGCCCTGACGGGTGGCTTGCGCCATTTCTCCCTGACGGTCGAAACAAAAAGGTTCCGTGGGGTCTGCGACGCAATTGCACTCAATCACTCAAAAAGTGGCATGGCTTACGCTATTGCAAGGATTAAAAAGCTCAAGCGCAGTAACTTGGCTGGCAGTGAAGCGCACACCGCACGTCAGCGAGAAACACCCAACGCTGATTCAGATAAACAAAATATCAGATTCATTGGCACTAACAACCCAACGCTCTCATTAGATCAGTTGGTGATGGAAAAGATAGGGGAGCAGAAACGGAAGATTCGCCCCGATGCGGTTTACTGCACTGAGATTTTATTGACTGCCAGCCCCGAATATTTCCGTCCCAACTGCCCAACACAAGCGGGTTACTATGAGCAGGATAAAGTTGACTCCTGGCTTTCTGCATCCAAACAATGGTTAGATTCGCGGTACAGCGATCGCATTGTCAGGGCAGAATTACACTTGGATGAAGCGACACCCCATATTCATGCTTATTTTGTCCCCCTTGATGAAAAAGGGCAACTGAGGGCCAAGCACTTCTTCGACGGTCGCTTGAAGATGAGGCAGTTTCAAGATTCCTACTCAGAAGCTACAGAACATCTGGGGTTAGAGCGTGGCATTAAGGGTAGTAGGGCGCAACACCAGGACATTAAGGACTTTTACAGCGTTGTTAATGCTGGTATAGAACCAGATATCAGCCTCACCCAGTTGCAATTGCAAGCTAAAGCAGCTGACCGGGATAGGGCGCAAGCCAAAAAACAGCAGATGGAAGCTACAGCTAAAGCTTTGGCTCTTGAAAATGAACTCAAAGATAAGCGCATCAAGGAATTAGAGGCACAAGTAGCTTTTTGGCAGCAGCAAACTCAACAACTGCGCGACTTGGCTTTAGAGGATGTCGCTTGGGAACTGGGGCTAAATTACGAGCGTGAGCGGTGGCG
>NZ_JACKZS010000468.1 GCF_014222285.1 Nostoc sp. UCD121 | reverse complement strand
CTTGTAGAGTGTCCTAGCAGAGAGTAACGCACAAACAATTAGCATTAAATAAAGTTTGGGTGCGTTACATTGTATTAACAAACCCTACAAGCTCGGCGATCTCAGGGGAGTAATGTATTGCGATCGCAATACATTACGGTCATAACTCAAATCTTTTTTACGCAGTTTTGCTCCAACTACAACAAAAATGGTTGATACAGTCATCTCAGTTGCTCCCGACTTAATGAATTCTCGACATTTAAAAAGCTGGTTTACTAATTGCTTTTAGATAAAAATTAAAATTCCCCAAATCAATAATTAAACTGATTTGGAGAATAATAGTGTTCTAGTGTAAAAGAAGAGGTTAACTTCAGTAATTGTAGTTTAACAATCAGTTGTAAAGATAAGAGGTAAATATCGGGTAGAAATCGGGTATTTTCCTAAAGCTGCTTTAAGCGATAGCCCAATCCATGAACTGTCTCAATAAAATCATCGGCAGCACCTACGTCTTTAAGTTTATACCGTAAACTCTTAATGTGAGACTTAACAGTTTCTTCGCTGGGAGGGTCATCAAGCGACCAGATGCGCTCAATAATTCCGGCTCGACTTAGCACCCGCCGACCGCTAGAAACCATTAATTCTAAAAGAGCAAATTCTTTAGGTGTTAGGTGTAAAGGCTTGTCAGAGTATGTGGCTTCATAAGTGCTAGAATTTAAACGCAGATTACCCCAACCAAAGTCTGAAGAAGATGTTGCGGCACTATTGCGGCGCAACAGGGCGCGAACACGAGCCATTAACTCTGGCATTTCAAAAGGTTTGACCATATAATCATCTGCTCCAGCATCCAACCCGGTAATTTTGTCACCAAGGGTATCTCGTGCTGTTAACATGAGTACAGGTATTGTAATGTTGCGCGATAAACTATGCCTTGATGTAGGCGATGGGCTACGCCCCACCATAGGCGATCGCAAGCGTTGACAAAAACTTACACCATCTAATTTGGGTAAAGTAATATCTAGTACTACCAAATCATATTCCAACACTTTGATGCAATCCCATGCTTCCTCTCCATCTTGGGCTATATCTACCACATATTGACGGTCAGTCAGGGCTTCCATCAACATCTCTGCTAGCTGAACATCATCTTCGACTACCAAAATACGCATTGTGATAATATTTCTGTATTAAAAAATAGATAATACTATATTTTGCTGGCTTTACAGTAGTTTAACTGGTTAAATATCTGTTTTATAAATTTGATAAAAAATTAGCGGAATAGACTATAAACAATTTATCATTTTGACAGTTTATTCAATGCCTATATATAATAT
>NZ_JACKZS010000592.1 GCF_014222285.1 Nostoc sp. UCD121 | reverse complement strand
AGTGGTAGACCGTCGCACCCTAGGTCATTAAAGACCGCTTTGGAGCATGGGTCACCACAACAATCTCTTTGACAGAACTCGAACAGTCGCCGGGGTCAAAGCTTTAAACTACTGACATTTAAAGTATACAGTCCGCATCGGGCAAGGATGAGTGAAATCAAGGGGATGAATTAAAAACTTCTTGACAAAATAGTTGAGATTCAAAAATGGAAAACATCTCTGTGTGGGTAGGCATTGACGTGAGCAAAGCGACCC
>NZ_JACKZS010000467.1 GCF_014222285.1 Nostoc sp. UCD121 | reverse complement strand
GATTCATATTATTCATTGGCTTTCTCCCTTATTATTAAATAATGTGCAATTCACTCATGGTAAAGTTTCATGACAAGTTTTGGCACGAGTAAAAAATAAATGCATCTGCCATACTAGCCAAGAGCCAACTCGCCAAGCTGCCATTGACAGGGGGGTTGTAGATGAATATGAAGGTATGTCTAATATATTTTGGTCATAATGTAACCATTTAACTGGTAGATGTCCCATCGGTGTCGTCGGGGATAATTTAAAAGTTAGTTGGTCGTAATTTAACCAATTTCCCTCTTTTCGCCAACCCAGGCGATCGCCAAGTCTTTTTTCTGTTTCATAATCTATTTGACCGCCTATTTCGTGCCAAATACTTTGCTGAACACTAAAGCCAAAGTAACCATGACTGTATTGTTGCCAAAGTCGATCAATCTTATGAAAAGCTTCACATGAAAAATTAAGTATATCTTCTTTATAAACTTCATTCCAATCATTCTTACCCATGACTTGTAGCATTAATTTAGCTGTTTCAATATCAGCGTCTTGCCACTTGTACTGTGTAAGAAGGTTTTGCAAGTTACTGTAATCAATATTCCAATCACTTTTAAATTCTGTGGCACACTCAATATCAATATTAGGTTGTTTTGCCAATTCTGTTTTCTTGATAAGAAGTTGAGAATAATCAGAAACAATATCTGTTTCTTCTATACCTAGGACTTTTTTTTGAGCTACCAGTTGATTAGACATATAATTAGATATTAGGTAAATCGCTTGATTTAAAGTTATCTCATCTTTACTAAAATCAAAGTCATGAACCTGCAAATCTAATAATTTTGACTGGGAAAAAGCATCTTGAAGTCTATCTTTTTTATCATAACTTGCTACTAATAAATTCAGGATGTCATGAGACATAGTACTAGTATCTTGTATCGTTAGTAAATTAACTTGAGAATTTAAAGTACTACTTGCTAAATTTTGAATTTCTCCTACAATTGCGTAAAAATCTGCATCTACTTTTACTACATCATCTATTAAAGATTGAAACGGACTAAAGTAATCTTGTAGAGACTTTTCTAAATTAATTGCTGTTTCAGCTATTTTTGCTATTTCTTGACGAATTTTTGTAGCTCTGACTTGGTATTCATAAATTTCTTGATACACCTCTATATCTTTAAGTATTTTCTGAATAGCTTGCTTTTGATTTTTGGTATCTTCCGCTAAATTTTTAATTCCTTCACTGAGTAGTTTTACTTTTTCTAAAATTAAAAAATTAGTATTGCTTAACAACAAAATAGATTTTAAGTTTTCTTCTTCTTCCCATTTTAGC
>NZ_JACKZS010000466.1 GCF_014222285.1 Nostoc sp. UCD121 | reverse complement strand
CCAATTTTTGGCATTGGAATATATAGCTTTCATTGTTCAGAAGATTTGGAAATTCTTGATTTTCCTGGCTTTGCAGAATTTAGAGGCTAAATCGCTTTAAATCCACATATCCAGTTAAGGGCTTGCCATCACTTCGCTTTCCGGCTTCTGTCACCTATGTTATGCGTCGTTTTTTGGCTTGCTAGTGTTATGATAGCATTACTTCATGAAGTAATGAAGTAATGTTTTACTAATTTTCTTGAGGTAATGTCAAAATGTTTTCAGAACAAATAGAAAACAGTGATGTGGTAACAAGACGAGACGATCCAAATTTCACTCAAGTTAGCGGGTACATACCAAAGGAGAAAGCTTTAAACTTTAAAATTGCTTGCACTGCTTTGCAAATAACCCAAAGCGATGCACTAGATGAAGCAATTAGCCTTTGGCTAGCAAATCATGAGCAACCTTCCTCCACACCCAAGGGCAAAAAAGGTAAGGGTACAGCATGACCAAAGAAAGCCAATCAGAAAAAAACGCTCTAAGGGAAATTCTGGCCTATTTACAGAAAGTAGGGCTATTTGCTCAAAATCCAGTGTCAAACATTACTATCAGTAAAGTTCGTATAATTTCACATCATTAATTTTGTTGTCTCCAATGACTACAGTGAAAGACCCACCAACCGATTTTCAACTCCCGCCGCACAACGAACCGGCATTAGAGATGCTTAGGGAGGCGAAAGACTATGCGTCCACTCAAGCTCTAGCGGCTGGTGCTGCTGCGCTGGCTACAGGAGGCATAATTCATCCATTTGGATGGGTTCTTTTTGGATTGGCTTACAAGCCGTTGATACGAATTCAAAAACTTGCGCGGCTGGAAAAATTAACAGCCCTACTTTTGAATGAGTTTAAAAGCCAGGGTATACAAGTCTTTCCAGTGCTAAAGCCCGAAGACAAGAACCCCATCGACTTGTTTATTAGGTTTCCGAGAAAGACACATCTGTTTATCTCCATTCGTTCACGGGGAGATAGTCAGGTGGTCTACAACGAAAAAAGGGAAATTCTACAGGTGAAAAAGAAAGATAAAAATGGTTTAACCACCTGGAAACCCTGCCCATTAGTTGAGCTATCGGATTACGAGAGATGGCTGACTAAAAATAGAGATTTGTTTGGAATGTCCTCGAAAGAGGTAACAAAAACACCGACAGGAAAAGTTTTGGTCTTATGGAGTCCAACTCAGGCAGCATCTGACCACAACCCACATCTTTATTCTGAGATGGGCAGTATGAAAATTCTGGCTCTCAGGAGAAAAGGTACTACGTTTGTAATTCCAGAGGAGGAAGTAACCG
>NZ_JACKZS010000465.1 GCF_014222285.1 Nostoc sp. UCD121 | reverse complement strand
TAGAGAACCTGGGGTCTTTACTTCATCACCCAACTTGAAAGGTTTAGAATTCTTAGATATCCAACAAGTGTCAGATTTGAAGTGTTGGGCTACTAAATTTAATCCTTTCGCCCTTTCAGTTATTGCGCTATCCGAACCAATTCTTTTGGAGACAACGGTAGATGTAACCACCAGGAGGGACAAAGCATTTACCCCAATTGCTACCCAGATTATTGGGTTGATGTGAAACTTCATTTCTGAGATTTTAACTGATTGACGATTGCATCTATTAGCCCTAGATGCTCTCTAATTAAAAGGTTTTCGTTGATATCCTTCATAACTGGGGTCATTCTCATCTGTGCCTGGGAAGCTGGACAACTACCCACCATATTGACTTCTGTTTGTAGCAAGTTAGTTGTCAACGTGTGAAGTAAGAAAAGCTTTTCAAGGCGATTCAGTTCTTCAAAAGTGCTGCCCAACTCTTCTTGCAATTCATCCAGAAACGAACCATCTCCCGGTGTAACTGAGCAGTAATATCCGATTGGTTTAGCCATTTGTTAGAATCCTTGTGTACTTTTCGTTTTTGCGGCGAGAGATACGTCCCGGAGTGAGGCGATTGCAGTGATTGGTCGTCGATGCAATCGCTTCATCATCAGTTCTCACAAAACTCAACAAGTTCAAAAACCTCCCTCTGCACTTGGTTTTGGCTTAATTCTTTTCGTTTGCCTTTCGAGTCATTGAATATGAAAGGGCATTGACTCCACAATTAGACCGATGGCTGTAGCGCAGTTGTTGACCACGAAATTCGTACAAATGATTACGTTGCAAAGTTGTCGTTTCTAACATTTGCTTCCTCAAACTTGGGAATAAAACTCGATATTTAGAATCGCTTCGTGAATCTCCATCAAGGCTTGGACTGCATCACCTATTTTTAGGTCATTCGATGTACTGAACCTCTCGGAGGCTTCGATTTGCTTGTAATTGGGAGATGCTTGCACGAACCTAAGAGTCTGTTCGCAACCCAGGATGATGGTCATGATTTCGGTTGTTGTTAGGCTTGGCTGTGTCTTTTGAGTGTCTTGGTCGCTCATAACTTGTTTCTTCTCCTTTGGGTTTTGATTGGTGCGGTTGGTGCTTCTGGCTCACTGTTTGGCGCTTGTGGCTGACTCGGCTTTTGAAGTACATAGCTGATTGCCCCTGCACCACCCACGGCTGCGGCGATGGTGAACATATTGTTTCTGCCAAGCTGCTGCACTCCGAAATAGCCAAAAGCGATCGCTGCTGCTGTTGCTCCAATGCCTAAAACCGTGTTTCTGAATGTGGTTCTGCTCATGCTGCCCCTTTAAAATTAGT
>NZ_JACKZS010000464.1 GCF_014222285.1 Nostoc sp. UCD121 | reverse complement strand
TTGCAGTACTACTACTGCTGAACAGTATGAAGCTACAGCACTCACCAGTTACTCCTGGCAAGTCAAGTATGCGAATAGCCTAACTAGTCAACCACAACCACGCACTGAAACTTTTGCTAATACTTCAGTGTTGAATCGGAATGGATTGAAACCACCAGGAGCAGTTGTTGGCCCAGATGACAAAGGGCTATGGTGGCCTACTGTACCGCCACGACCAAGTGTTGATGAAGTTGAACAACTCAAAAAATCTCAAGAAGAGGCAGGCAAACCTGAATTGATAAAAGATGTCCAGTACAAACTGACCTACGGAGTGGGTAATTTACAGAAGGCACTACCTACTAATTATGATGTTTATCGACAAGTAGTAAAAGCTTACCCCCAAAGAACTCCTTTGGAATTGACTTTGGGTGTAAATGATAATTCAGTTGAGAAAGCTGAACCTGTAAGCAAGTGATAACGCACTCGTTACATAGTAAGCAAGAAGTTAGAGATCAAGACTGAATTACTTTTCAACAATCTTATTGACACTAAAGTATAAATCAAGCTGTCAACCCCTTCTCTGCGAGACGCTGCGCGAATGGGGAATTCAAACATTTTAGACAAGACGCTAGAAGACTCGCTATTGTAGACTCGCTAACGCGGAAAGCGAGTCTTCTAGCGTCGCTTCTTGCAGACCACTGATTTCTTGAATCAGTAGGGGCTTGTACCCAGAATTAATTCAAAATTATTCTTATTCTTCCTAACAAAATTTTGAATTTTGAATTTCATTAAAGGGTCAACGATGATCTAAATTAATTTTTGCTGCGTTGATAGAAAAGATTTCAAAAAATTCTGTGGGGGCTATATGGGGGCTATATGTACCCCAAAACGGTTTAGAGGCTTGAACAAAATTTGACTCCTGTATAGGGGCTGCATGGGGGCTGCATGGGGTACATTCGATTGAGTGAGGTTTTACCCCACTTAGCCCCCAAGAGGTTATGATAATTTTTTGACGCTGAAGAAAAAAAGAGTAGTTATTTTATTCATCTCTTCTCTGCTCCCCACTTCACCTCAACAGATAACTTTCACAAATCAAAGTCTATTACCTTTCTCTTTATGTCTAACATTCACACCTTGCAAAAAATTTTTCCTGCTGGCTTTGATAACGGCTATGGAAGCCTAAAACTTTTAGTCGATGGCTTTGAAGTTGTTCGTGTGCCCAGCTATATAACCAATGCTGAGATGGAAGACGTACCAGGGAGGGTCGTTTTTAACGGTAGTGCTTACACAGTTGGAGAATCAGCTTTCCGTACAGGAAATTATTTTGACCGAAACACTGATAACAATGAAAACAAAGTCAATAATGCATT
>NZ_JACKZS010000463.1 GCF_014222285.1 Nostoc sp. UCD121 | reverse complement strand
CTAAAAAGAAATTTAGATTCAACTAAAAGTTATTGGGAATGGAATATACAACAAATAGAAAGTGTATCAATTACTGATAATGTAGTTGATTTAATGGTTAGCAAGATTAAAAAATTATCTCAAAAAACTCAACGAATTCTTAAACTAGCAGCTTGTATAGGTAATCATTTTAATTTAGAAATCCTTACTATTATTAATAATAAATCTGACATAATTACGGCTCAAGAATTACAGTCAGCTCTTGATCAATGCTTAGTAATTCCCTTAAATAAAAATTACAAAATTCCTCTACTGTGGAATGCAGAAGATTGGTCAAATAGTAAGCTAAAAGATGCTGTTTACTGTTCAAGTGATATTCACTATCAGTTTTTACATGACCGAGTTCAACAAGCAGCTTATTCTCTTATTTCAGAAGAAGAAAAGAAATATTTTCATCTGCAAATAGGACGTATTTTATTAGAAAATTATCAAGATCATCAGTTACAAGATAAAATTTTTGATATTGTTAATCAACTTAATAAAGGAGCCACATTAATTACCGATCAATTAGAAATAAATGAATTGGCTAACTTAAATCTAAAAGCAGGGAAAAAAGCTAAAGTCTCAACTGCTTATGACTTGACATTGAAATATTTAGAAAATGGATTAGAGTTGTTAACATTAAAAAGCTGGAAGACTGATTATAAATTGACTTTGGAAATTTATGTTGAAACCTTAGAAGCTCTTTACTTAAATACTAAATTTTCTCAAATTGAGGAATTATCTGACACTATCTTAAAAGAAGCTAGAGACATATTTGATAAACTCAAGGTTTATGAAATAAAAATCATCTACTATTTTACTATATTTCAACCACAAAAAGCGATAGATATTGCCATAAATATTTTGCGAGAACTAGGCATAAAATTTTCTCTTCAAGACAATGAAATCAGAAAAAGAATAAGTAATCGTCGAAAATCCATAAAACTGCTGTTAAAAAATAAATCAATTGAAGACTTAGCTGATCACTTCCTAATGACAGACCCTAAAAAACTAGCAGCTATTAAAATAATGCAGCAAATTCGCTCTGCTTCAAACTCGATTAATTTCCTTTTATTGACGGAACTAATATTAACCTTAGTTCATCTCTGTATTAAATATGGTAATCCTCCACAAGCTTGTACGATTTATGCTTTTTATGGAATGCTTGTGTCGGGTATCATGACAGACATTGATTATGGCTATCAGTTTGGAAAACTCGCTATTAAATTATTAGAACAAGACAATAATCAGAAATTTCAGCCCGAAATTATATTTTTATATTATGCCTATATGTGGTGTTGGAAAAATCCCATTAATAATCAATTAATG
>NZ_JACKZS010000048.1 GCF_014222285.1 Nostoc sp. UCD121 | reverse complement strand
TATCTTAAGTCCAGAGGATTGGTTCGCGATAGCTGGTCGCGAACCAATCCCCTTTTCCACATCCCGTGAAAAGTCAGACTAGCTTCTGGATGTTTTACTGCCAAATTTATAGCAACCGCTCCCCCCATTGATTCGCCGTAAATGACAATTTGCTCTGGGGGAATTTGGCGGACTTTTACTAAATAATTCCAGGCTATTTGACTATCTTTATAAAGCTGAGATTCACTGGGAAAATTCCCTTTGCTACTACCAAAACCTCGGTAGTCAATCACTAATACAGAAAACCCCAACTGTCGCATTGCTTGAAGTCTGCCTATATAATTGTAGTAACCTTTATTATTAGCAGCACCACAAAAGTATAAAAATGTTTTAGGTGATTTTAAAATTTTTACAGGCTCATTTGGAATTAAAGAAACTTTCTCTTTTGGTAATGGTGCTGGAATCCACCAACCATGTATATATTCATTAGAGCCAGTAATAGGTAAACGCACATCTTTGTAAGGAAGAAAAAAGTCGGGCGAACTAGGTAGCGTTAAGATTTGTGGAGTGGGGCTAAATATCAAATAACGCTGCCGAACAAACAAAAATAGACAACTTGAAATGTAGGCGATCGCCACAACTCCGATGCTTCTTAGTAGCAGTTTTTTAGTAAAATATCGCATATTCCTAAAGTTATTTTTCCAACACTACCAAAAGAGCGATGTCTACGAAGGGCTACGCCTACGCCATTTTTATTGAGCTATTGCTAATACAAATCCCATTCTAATTTCAGAGTTTCTAACTTAGGATTCTTTACACTCATTCTTTTACACTCTTCTATAAATTCCTTAACTTGTTCTTGGTTAAGACTTAAGCCGCCGTCTTGCAGATTATTTATGTAAGTAATCACATCTGAAGTTGTTAAAGCTGAACTTATTTCTTCTAGAAGAATAGCATTTCTAACTTCTCGACAAACTAACTCGATATCTGATGACGTAAACTTCATACTTTTCTCTGCCAGCATTTCAAAGTTAACTAACTGATTCATATCAATTTTTGACAGGTAGTGTATGAATAGCTCTATTCTTTCTACTTGAGATGGTGGAAAAATAGGAATCTTCCAATCCAATCTACCAGAACGTTTCAAAGCACTATCTATCCCACTCAAATAATTAGTAGCAGCTATTACAATCACGTCACTATTTTTAAGATTGTTTAGTTCTATGAGTAATTGATTAATAGTTGCTTTTTGGTCTGTGTGGGCGTTGTCTTCGTTACGATTAAACCCAATACTGTCTAACTCATCAATAAATAAAACTGAAGGAGCTTTTTTCTTAGCTTGAGCAAAAATATCTCGAATATTTTTTTGACTTTGACCTATCCAAACACTGACAATATCAGCAGGAGAGAATTTAAAGAAATATCTGCCAGACTCATTAGCAAAAGTATTTGCCAGTAGAGTTTTACCGCATCCAGGTAATCCATAGAAAAGAATTCCACCAATTGAATTCTTGTGTCCCTTAGATTGCAGCTTGAGGAGTTTATCTAGTTTGTCTTTTTCTTCATTTAGCCCTTTTACTTGGCTAAAGTCAAGCTTAAATTCTTTGACGTAGTTAGTAACTGGATATGCCTGTAACAAACTAGGTTTTTTAACTCCATACTCAAAAGATGGATATTCAATAGAATCAAATGATACTGGGACTAATTGGTGTTTTTCATAATCAGGAGCCATGATTACAACCTGGAAGCGATCGCCATAATATCCAGATAACCTATATTCTAATATTTCCTTAGCCTTTTTTAGTTGATAATAGTTGCGGGCAATCTCAAAACCGGGAATTACCAACCAAAGACTTTCTAGCTTATTCGGCCATACTTTTGATTTACTTAAAACTCTTTTCAGGGGATCTAAAAAGAGATTATTATCCTGAAATTCTTGGTATTTGAGAGTTTCTATCTCAACAACTACCTGATTTTTTACATAGACTTGTATAATTTCGCTTTGATACTCTCCATCTTCATCTGATGTATCTTCATCTGATGTATCTTCATCTGGTGTTTCCTCATCCCTAGAAGTCAACTCAACTTCACAGCCAATATTAAATAATTCATATCCTAGACTTTCTAAGGTTTTAATAGCAAAATACTTGAGATAAATATATTCTTTACTTTCCTGTTGCCACTTCAGACTATAAAAATGTTCGGGCTTTATCTTCAACAATAACTGTGACTCAGCCTGGATTTGAGCTTTTTGCAAATCTACAAAATAATCTCGCAAAGATACATCATCTTCCTCTATTTGATAATATGGAAGTTCTAGGAGTAGACGAAAATGAGCATATACTTCTTCTTTATGCTCAAGAGAGGCTTCATTTGGGTATTTACATCTGAGAGTAAAAGTAAAAGGAATTTTACTGGCAACTCTATCTACCAAGTATCCTAAAGCATCTTCTTGCTGATGAGCTTGGATTTCTAATACTGATGGACAATGAAATAAAATAAAAAACTGTTCAGAATTATATTTATTGGCAGATAGAGATATCTGTTCAAACTGCTGATCGAATTTTTCCGAATCAAGCAACTCTAAACCAGTGTTGCCAAGTATAATACTGGTCATAGTTGAGCGATGAAACTGAAAAATGTTAGCATCAGAAATGGAATTTTCCTGTTCATCATCACAATCTTTATCTGAGGCAAGACTTGTAGGAATTTTTCTAGTGGCAGCTTTGGGAGTACTACTATATCCTCCGTATTGATATTTTCTAATTAATTCATAATTAAAAATTTTGACAACAATATCAGAGAAGAAATCTTCTACTTGTGGAATCAAAAAGATACCTACTGGCTGATGAGAATCTAAACATGCTTGGAATCTTTCATATTCTTGTTCCGAGCCAAAATCAAATAAGTAGTAGAAAAAATCATGTTTGACTGAGATTGCCTCTTGTAGTTTGCCTGAAATTGATTCTGATTCAGCTACTTTATTGATTGGTTCTACACCTTTAATAGAAATAGCAATTTTTGTATCTAACGGAATATACAAATCTAAGCAAGGATTTGCACAAAGTCCCAATTCACCAAGAGCAGTATTAAAATTATCTATAAATGATTGACTTCTACGCTGGTAGCCAAACTGTTCTATGATAGTTTTTACCCGTAGGCTTTTTTGAGTTTTATCAGTTCTCTGAAGTTCACTTTTAATCGAACGTAAGTAGGCTGTATATGACATTTTGTGTCCTCTTGCTTGAGTCGGGTTAATTAGCATCCCCAAGGAAGCTAGATATATAGTTCCCTAAATGACATAAGTAGCTAACTCAGACAACTGATATCTCGTAAATCGTCGTTTTGCGTCTAGGCTTTCCAAAAATAGAAACTTAATTTAATTACAGGATTAGGATCAATAATTATGCATAACCCATCTCTACAGCCGGGTTAGTGCGGGATTAAATGGAGGTTCTGTAGTGCTTGCAATCAACAGGCGGCGGAGTAACCCCAGGTGGAATATCACAGAAAACTTGGCTGGGTATATGTTCATGATGCCCACCATTCTAGTTTTGGGGACTTTTGTAGTCTTACCCATTCTCTACGCCGTTTTTCTTTCCTTGCAAAAAGTCCGACTTCTCGGCGGTATTGAGTACGAGTTCATCGGTTTTCGGAACTTCACACGATTAGCTGAAGATGAAAGGGTTTGGATTGCTTTAAGAAACACAGCACAATATGTAGCTATTGTTGTGCCAACTCAAACAGTCTTAGCTTTAATTCTGGCAGTAACTCTGAATTCTGGGATTCGCGGTAAAAACTGGTGGCGCATCCTCTATTTTTTGCCCACAGTCACCTCTTCAGTAGTGCTGACGCTGATCTTTATGTGGATTTATAACACCGATGGGCTACTAAACGATTTTCTCGCTTTTGTAGGGCTACCTACTTATAACTGGTTGGGCGATCCAGATGTTGCGCTCAAAGGCATTATGATCATGAACATTTGGTCAACTGCGCCGTTTTTCATGGTGATTTATCTGGCCGCCTTGCAAGATATACCGCAAACACTTTATGAGGCGGCGGAACTCGATGGCGCAAATGGGTGCAAGCAATTTATCCACGTTACCCTTCCCTTGCTTAAGCCTGTAACCTTCTTTGTGGTAGCAGTGGGGGTGATTGGGACTTTTCAACTTTTTGACCAGTCTTACATCTTTTCTGGGGGTACTGGCGGCCCAAATAACGCTACCTTAACTGTGGTGCTGCTAATTTACCAAGCTGTGTTTCGGAATTTACAAATGGGATATGCCGCCGCGATCGCATTTTTGTTAGCAGCAGTCATCATCACAATCACTTTGATTCAACGGCGACTTTTCGGAGGCGAACGGATTTGACTAAAATCTCTGGCTTAAAAGTCTTGTTATACGTCTTGTTGACACTCTATGCGATCGTTACCCTAATCCCCTTTCTCTGGGCGCTTTCAGCATCATTTAAGCCGCTAACAGAGATTGTGGGTGGTGAACCCAACTTTCTCCCCAAGAATTTTACTCTTGACAACTACAAGCAAATCTTTCTCCAAGAACCGTTATTTTGGCGCTGGTTATTCAACAGCGTGGCGATCGCCGTCAGCGTTACGCTTTTAAACTTGTTGTTAAATTCAATGGCTGGTTATGCCTTGGCAAGACTGCGTTTTGTGGGTAAGCGCTTTTGGTTCTTTCTCATCTTGGCTGTGCTGGCAGTACCAGCGCAAATCACACTAATTCCGACATTTTTGATTTTGAAAGCGATCGGCTGGTTGAATTCTTACCAAGGCATGATTGTGCCTAGCATGGTGAATGCCACTTTTATCTTTATGATGCGGCAGTTTTTTGTTAATTTTCCTAAAGAACTAGAAGAAGCAGCTCAACTGGATGGCTTAAATACCTTTGGAATTTTCCGACATATTGTCTTACCTTTAGCCAAACCAGCACTAGCAGCACAGGCAGTTTTTGTATTTATGGGAAGTTGGAATAATTTTTTACTGCCGATAGTTATCCTATTTGACCCAGAAATGTTTACCCTCCCTTTGGGGCTGAATACCTTCAAAGGCCAATACATTAGCTATTGGAACTACATTATGGCAGCTTCTATGGTTTTTACCCTGCCAGCTTTAGGTATTTACGCCTTTTTTAATCGTTACTTTATTCAAAGCGTTACCTTCACTGGGGGAAAAGGTTAAACCCCATTCCCAATGCCCTATTCCCCATACTTCGACTGCGCTCAGTACAAGTTCCCCATTCCCCAAACAGTATTTTGGGCAACAAATTGCACTCCTAACGTGATATTGGTATTACAGCGACTCAATCTCTATCTATCAGTTAACAAGCATTATGGGTTTTGCAGACCTATCGATCGCAGAGATAGCAGCCGACTACAGTATACCTGTAGAAAAAGTGTTTTCTCTGTGCAACCAACTGGGAATCGCCTACAAACACCAAAAGACCCGTTTGGCGTTAGAAGATGCAAAGGCAATTATTTCCCAAATATCGTTTGAAACACACCCAAAAGGTACTAGCGACTTGGTGGGTGATGACGAGGACACCTAACGGGTGATCTTGGGCTTTAGCTAATCATTGATAGCTAATGACAAAAAACAATGAGTCATTAGCAATTAGCAGCTTGGAGATTGAGAACCGCTTTCTTAGCTGTGTTGAGCGTCAAAATTTTTAAGGGGAAACATGTTTAGAAGACTAATTGGCGTTGTTGTGGCCACTGTTTTACTCTCGTTTCAGTTGCTTGTCGGTAGCGCGACAGCAGTGGAGCTGGACAAAGCTACCCGAACAGTGCCATTAAATGCTCAGGGTGAGACTACCGTACTTAGCCTGAAACAAGTAAAAGAAGGCAAACGCTTATTTAATTACGCTTGCGCCCAATGTCATGCTGGGGGAGTTACCAAAACAAATCAGAACGTGGGACTTACCCCAGACGATCTGGCACTGGCAACACCCAACCGTAATAACATTGAAGGCTTGGTGGATTACCTGAAAAATCCTACTACTTACGACGGGGAAGAAGAGATTTCCGAAATCCACCCCAGTATCAAGAGTGCAGATATTTTCACAGCAATGCGAAATCTGACAGATGAGGACTTGGAAGCGATCGCTGGTCATATTCTCATACAACCCAAAATCGTTGGTACTAAGTGGGGAGGCGGAAAAATCTATTACTAAATCCTGAAACTGAGTCATTGGGAATAGGGCATTGGGCATTGGGAAGTATCCATTCCCCATTCCCCCTTCCCCATTCCCTACTGATTTCACAGCTTTTTGCAATAAATTACTCCCCATTTCTTAAAAAAAAATTGTATCTATGACAGATTGTCATATTTGGTGTTGATTTTATTTAAAATGAGAAAGGAAAAAAAATTGTTTGTTAGGAGAGAGCCATGAAATTGATTTCGGCAAGCTTGCGACGCTTTAGTTTAGCTGTGTTGACAATCATTTTAGTTGTTAGCAGTTTTGCAGTTTTTACTCCCAGCGCTTCTGCTGAAACCTACCAGGTGAAATTGGGTACTGATAAAGGAATGCTAGCATTTGAACCGAAAAAGTTGACAATTAAACCAGGTGATACAGTTGAATGGGTAAACAATAAAGTTCCTCCCCACAACGTTGTGTTTGATGCAGCCAAAAACCCTGCTAAAGATGCCGCTTTAGCAAAATCTCTTTCTCATAAGACTTTGCTGATGAGTGCTGGTAAAAAGGAAACAACCACCTTCCCCGCAGATGCACCTGCTGGTGACTACACCTTCTACTGCGAACCTCACCGTGGTGCTGGTATGGTTGGTACAATAACTGTCCAAGGCTAGAAACGTCTTTGTTGACAGAAGATAATTTCTCTCTGTGAAATTACCTCATAGCAACACGCCACGCTCCTAGAGTGACGCACACAATGGATAAATGGCGGTAACGAGTCTTATCGTCCCCTAAAACGCTAAACAACCTGTAGCGATTGAGGGATGAATTCGTTACCGCCAATTTTGATCAAATTTGACTTAATCAGGGATTAATCACGTTTATACTCTTGCTGGAGGCTTGTTGCGAGGAAATTCTCTTGAGAATACTTTTATTAATTTTAATGATAGCGATCGCTCTATTCAAATTGACATTCATTAGTCCAGCACTCGCTGCCGAAACATCCAACGGTGCTAAAATTTTCGAGGCTAACTGCGCTTCTTGCCATATAGGTGGCGGTAATATCCTTATTAGCCAGAAAACCCTGAAAAAGGAAGCATTGTCAAAATACCTAGAAAATTATGATGGCGACTCAATCGAGGCGATTATCCACCAAGTCCAAAATGGTAAAAATGCCATGCCTGCCTTTAAAGGAAAGTTAAGTGCTGAAGAGATCCTGGAGGTAGCTGCTTACGTTTTTCAGAATGCAGAACAAGGCTGGTAAGCTCTCAATTGTATGTAATATAGACTACTCTTAGGGGCATAACAATACTCGCCAGAGTGGATGAAATAGAGCCTCTGGCACCCTGACGCGAATGCAACTACATAAACTTAGCCACAGGAAGTAGACTAAGGAAAATTTAAAACCCACGGAGGTGGGTTTTAATTGTATAGATGCAGTTTATAACCGCCCTTTTAACTGATTTTTAATCCCAAATCACCAGCAAGTGATTATTTTTCTGGATTAGACTTGTCTCTGTTTTCCTTGACTTCACGCAACCGTTCTACTAGTTTTTTATCCGATTCAGTAGAGGGTGTGGGTGTGGTCTGAATCTTATTGACTCTTGGTAACACTAAGGGTTCGGAAGTATTAGCTGCTGATGAAGGTGTAAGGTTATTTCTGATTTGCAATCCAGATAATGGTTTGGGGGTAGCTGCGGGTGTTAACACAGGCTGATTGCCATTTACTCCCGGTGCAGCTAATGGTTTAAGAATACTTGTTGATGAAGGCGCAATCTGGTTATTTCTGATTCGCAGATCAGGAAATGGTTTAGAAGTAGCTGCTGGTAAAGGGGTAAGCTGATTGTTATTGATGCCAGGTGTAGATAATGGAGTAGTCCCAGTGCTGTTGCTAGTGCTGTTTTGGAAATTTAGGTTAAATGGATAGGAACTAATCCGTTTATCTCCCTTGGGGGATTCCTTGTTGAAGTATTCCCTAGCTTTTAATTGTAATTCCGGGGAAACTAACTTGTCTTGAAACTTGATATCTAGAACCTTACCATCAGGGTCTACTACTAATACACCCAAAACAGAGCCTTGAAGATTTGGTTTATCGGTAGGTAATGTTTGGCGAATGACTGGTTTTTGTTCTGCGTTGGGGTATTGTTGCTGAACTTCTTTTCTCAGGTTTGCGTAGGAATCTAGCTGTGCAATTGCCAACTCAGTGCCTTTTGGAGATAAATCAGGCGCTTGTGACGTGGTTCCCCTAATTAGGGTTAAGCTATCTCCAGCCCTCGGAGCTTGTTTTAAAGAATTTATAAGCTGGTTTTGAGCTATCTTAGACGCATTATTAACCGGCTGCGTTATTTGTGGAGCGATATTTCCCTGTACTGGTGTAATAGGGTTAGCGTTAGAAAGGTTCTGAGATTGAGAATTTTGCAGAATATCATTAGGTATTTGCTGCGACTGCAATATTGGCAACCTATTTACATCTAACGGCTTAGATGCCTCGTATTTGGTATCAGTGACATTTACACGAGGAACTGATGGAGTAAATTTGGGGCTGCTATTGAATTTAGAGTTGTCAAATTTAGAAGCATCAAATCGCAAATTATCACTAGGAATCATCCGCAAAGACTGTCTTGTAGGCAACGAGGAGACTCGATAGTTATTCGATGATGGGGGTAGCGGAGGCAGTACTAGTTGGCTGCCGGATGGCGGTGCTGCCAATGGGGGCAATCCAGTTTGAGTGCTAAAGTTAGACGCAGAAAGTGGCGCTATTGGAGGAAGTTGTTGTAAACCAATTTTGGGGGTGCTTTCTGGCAAACGACTTTGATCCGCTTGGCTCAATTCCAAAAGCCCGACGCTTTTTGATGATGCTGTATCTTTGGGTTTGCTAGAATCCATAGGCATCAATGGCACAATCATAGCGATCGCACCGTGGATGCCAAGAGAAGCTATAGCTGCTATTCCAATTGGCTGGCTTAAGAGTTCTGGTATATTTTTAAACAAGGAGACGTAAGACATAGTTGTTATCGTTCACTCGGCTCAGTTGCAGTTGACTAACGATTTTCTCTTCCCGACTATATTGCAAAATATCGCAATATATGCATCCCTCTAAGGAAATAATAATTTCCTCTCATGGCAATGAAAACGCCAAAATTGCCATTTATTCAGGTTTGTAATTGTTTAATAACGCTGGTTCATATCTTCAAACTTGAGCTTGCTAAAGAGATATTTGAAAAATTACTACTTTTGATTTGTTATTTTTATGACGCACACAATTAAAATTAATATCTGGGATATTTATTAAAGTTTAAGTCAAGATACAACTCTGAGTACATCAAAACATCTGTTGAAGTTGCCTTGTTTTTTTACGCTTTTCCAGTCAACTAGGCTTCTGTAACAGATGGCACATTTGCTTGTCCGAGACTAGTGCCTATGTGAGAATACTACCACATCAGCAGCCCCGAAAACTGTTGTAAATTGTACAATTTTATTGAAATTCTGTCCTAAACACCACCAAAGCTATTTGGGTTTTTATAAAAGGAGTTCAGTTGGGCGATCGCAATTATAGCTTTTGATTTTTGACTACTTATTTGTAAAAAAGTTTCAAACCTTCAATTATTACATCAAAAATTTAAAATGCCGTTACCGACAGTTATTGTACCGGGATATCTAGAAAGCGCGATCGCTTACCGCCAACTAGAACAATCCTTACAACAGTTAAATTTTCCCACGGTTACAGTCCCACTGCGACGGCGCGACTGGCTACCCACTATTGGCGGAAGACCTGTAACACCGATTTTACAAAAACTCGACCTGACAATCAAGCATATATTGCAGCAATATAATGCTACCCAAGTTAACTTAATTGGTCACTCAGCCGGAGGTTGGATATCCCGCATTTACATGGGAGAAAAGCCTTATATGGTCGGCAGTGCCGCTAAACCCTCGCTTTGGAAAGCGCATCCTTTGGTTGCAACTCTCATCACCTTGGGTACACCCCATATTAGCCAAGAACGCTGGACACGCTCAAATCTAGATTTTGTAACCAATAACTACCCAGGAGCTTTTTATAAAAACGTTCGTTACGTTTGTGTGGCTGGTAAAACTATCTTTGGGGAAAAGCGGCGTGGTAGCTGGTTAGCTTACAGTAGTTACCAATTAACCTGTGGTAAGGGCAACACTTGGGGAGATGGCATCACACCAATTGAAGCTGCTCATCTAGAAGGCGCAGAAAATCTGGTAGTTGAAGGTGTGAGACATTCTCCGAGAAGTCCTGGAATTTGGTATGGCTCACCAGAACCCTTAAAAGCTTGGGTGCAATATTTGATTTAACCCAGGACTTACGCAAAAAATAGCCCAAACCCTAATTTCCAGGTAGGGACAATTCATGAATTGCCTCTACCGCGTGTACCATGCGGCAAGCCACTTTTCTACAAGACGCTTTGCGAATGCGTCTACATGAATTGCCCCTACCAAAGAATCATGGTTTGGGCTATTAGCCTCAACCTGAAGCCTGAGGCAGGCTAGTTAACTTATCAGATATATCAAAAAAATTTATTTTTCTTTGATAACTGCAACATCTATTAACATTTCTTAGTTAAAATTAGAAAGGAATAAATACCTAGTTAAGAACAGGAGGGGTGAGCTATGCAAAGCACCCAGTTCGATAGGATTATGCGACGAATAGCGACAATATTGTCAGTCGTGATTTTGACTTTGTGCTTAATTTATGTTTCTACGGGAGTTTTGCTGTCTTTTTACTATGAACCGACAGCAGGCGGTGCATATAACTCCTTAAAGATGATTAATACACAAGTGCCATACGGGTGGTTGTTTTGGAGAGCGCATAATATTGCTGGTAACGCGGTAATTGCGATCGCTCTAATTCAAATTGTGGTGATGTTTTTAGGTCGCCAATTCCGCAAGAGTTGGCTGACTGCTTGGATTAGCGGGATTTTGTTGACCTTAAGTGCGATCGGGCTAGACTGGACAGCGATGATCTTAGATTGGACTCAGGAAGGATACTGGCGTTTCAACATAGAATTGGGAACGATTGAAGCTATTCCTTTTATTGGTGGACAACTGCGCGAAATCCTAACTGGGGGTGGAGCGATTAATACAGTTACTGTCGAACACCTTTACACAATACACAGTTATCTAATTGCGGTGGCGACGCTAATTCTTGCCATCGTGCATCTATCTGCTTTACTGTGGCAGGAATGGCAAATGTATCAAGAAGCGCCAAGATCAGAAATTGGTAATTTGCAACAACCACCAGAAGGCGAATTTATTCCTTCCCAAAGCTAATAAAGAGTCAAGAAGAGGCAGGAGGCAAGGAGGAGAAGCCCCTAAATTTATTTATGGGCTTGATTATTTCTTGTGCCATACATCTTGAAATAAATTAAGCATAAATAGATTTATTTCCTTTGAAACCCTCTATTGCTGCAAAATTACAGCATCTTCTCCCTTGCCCCCTGCCCCCTGCTCCCCTGCCTCCCTGCCTCATCCCCCAGAAGCCTCACTAGCGGACAATTGGACGAGGGATAGGTCTTCAACCTCCGCTAACTTTTCTAGAGAGAGGGGAGTGGATTGGGTAGCACCAGATAAACGTTTTAAAAGGCTAGGTCTGGGGTCATGCAATAGGTAAATAATGCGATCGCCAATTTCCCAATCTTGGTTAACTGGAATTACCTGTAAGCGTTCTTCTCGTTCTACCAATAGCGGTATCAACACCCCAGTCCGAATCTTTTCTTGAATGCGATCGCACTGAGTAGAAAATTCTAGCTCATTTAGCGTAGTTGTCCCCAGTTTGACTCGCCCATCATTTAAATATTCATTCCAAGTTTTAATCGCTAAGTCTGGGATAAAAGCTTGATTAACTTTATTACTAACCGAAATACTCGCTTGCGGATCGCGGGGGAAAACAGCTAAGACGCGCGGGGGCTTAAATTCCTCGGCTGCTCGTTGAGCCAAAACAAAATTCACCTCACCATTACTTGTCATCGCCAAAAAAGTCCCCATCGAAGCAAGTCCCGCCTCTTCTAAAACAGCAGCATCTAACCCACTGCTGGCAATCACTCGCAGATTTTGCGTCTCAGCTTGAACAAGACATTCGGGGTCAGTATCAATCATGACCACATTTTCTCCCCGTTCTTGAAAGAACCGGGCAATCAAAAGACTCAATGGGTTACAACCCACAATCACTACCCCAGTTATATCCTTAGAGGTGATTTGCAACCATTTGGCAACCCAGCCAGCAGTTAGCCCTTGGCAGACTACAGTCATGATAATTGTCAAAAAGACTAAAGCTTTGATGGAATCACCGCCGTTAATGCCACGCTGGGTAAGGGAAATTGCAAAAAAAGAAGCTACAGAAGCCGCAACAATTCCTCTAGGAGCAACCCAGCTTAAAAAAAGTTTCTGTCGCCAATTTAAATCACTGTTCCAGGTACACAACAGAATATTAATCGGGCGAACGACAAACATTAATACCAAAACAGTGAATAAACTACCCCAGCCCAAAGCAAACACACTAGCAATGGATAGATCGGCAGCTAATAAGATAAATAGCACCGAGACGCTGAGAATTGTTAGCTGACCTTTAAAGCTCCGTAACAGACGTTCTTCCGGGACTGAGGAGTTAGCAAAGACTGCTCCTGCAACTACTGTTGTCATGACTCCCGATTCACTGCGGATCATTTGCGATAAGGCAAACAAACCCCAAAGTATCGCCAACACCACTAAGTTTTTTAGCTCGAATGACAGAAAGCTGGCGCGTTTGAAAATCAAGCTCATCAGATAACCGCCAGCACCACCAATTGCCGCACCAACACCCAGGCGTATTAATAAACCAACGATCGCATTAATTGGATCGGCATCGCCGTTCAAAATCGTATCGAGGACAACGAAGGCGAGAATCGCTCCTACAGGGTCAATTAAAACCCCTTCACCTTCCAAAAGTGTTGCTACTTGCCGATCTACATTGATTTGTTTAAGCAAAGGGCCAACGACGGTTGGGCCTGTCACCACAATGATGGAAGCATAGAGAAAAGCTATATTCCAAGGAAATTCACCCAGCCAGTGAGCAGCCATACTGCCACCAAGTAGTGTGATTAGCGTTCCGAGAGTGACGAGCAATTGTAAGCTGACTGAAACCCTGCCTAACTCTCGCAGATCCAAATTAAGTCCGCCTTCAAACAAAATTATTGCAGTTGCTAGGGCGACAATAACTTCCACTCCAGTGCCCAGCAAATGGGGATGCAATAGCCCTATGCCATCAGAGCCGAACAATATGCCTAACAGCAATAATAAGACGATGCTGGGTATGCGAAAGTATGCAGCCAGCACTTGAGCGCTAATGCCTGCAAAAACAGCGATCGCCATCTGTAGGGTAATTTCAAAAGATGCTTCCATGTTGTAGATTTTGAGCGATTTATTTCAAAATCTTTGGTAAAAAATCGTAGATATTAACTCTACAGGGTACAACATCATACCCTTTTGTCCTTGGCAGAATTTACCGTTTTTTCTATCTGAGCTTCTCTCGAAGTTCCCAGGGACAAACGTTGATGCACCTTGCGGCTTACCATAAGAGCTTCTACGAAATCCTTTTTGTTTCTCCATCTCTTTGTATCCTTTTCAAGCTTTAGCCACCACCCAGTTTAGCTGCCAAAAACTTTTTTTCGCAAAAGCTGTTGACAATAGCTAGAAAATTAGTTAATTTATAAAAGGTCTGAGTCCGATGCCCCCATCGTCTAGAGGCCTAGGACACCTCCCTTTCACGGAGGTAACGGGGATTCGAATTCCCCTGGGGGTACTTAAAAAAGTAGAAGCGTGTCTTTCTACAATTTGATAAATTAAAACGCTCGTTCAGGATTATTTCTGAACGAGCGTTTAATTATATATACGGTTGTTTGCTGGCTAACTCTTCTACACGTTGGTGAATAGCCACAAGATTCAACCGTAGGTCTTTACTCAGGCGGTTTTCAATGATTCCCACAGGCATGGTGAGTTTAGGCCAAACTTGAATTGTGTAGCAAAGATTTGTTCCTATACACTCACCAAGGGAATAAGGCTCTAAACACCAGCTACCAGAAAAACCTTTAAAATCTCCCTCTACCATCCGAAAATTAATTTCTTTGGGGAAACATTCTTCCAAATCCAGAACCACCCGCGCCGAAAAGTTGAAATTTAGTAAGCGCTGGGAGCCTACTTGCTCCAGTCTAATTCCACCGTTGGGATGCTCTATTAGACGACTCTTAGCGAGGTTGGGGAGAAAGTCAGGTAAGGCTTCATAATCTGTCAAAACCTTCCAAATTTTTTCCACTGGTTGGGGGATTTGGACTTTGGCGCTGATTTGTCGCTGTCGCTCTGCTATTTTCTGAATTTGAACTTCTACCTTAGCTGCCAAAGCGACTAGATCAGCGCTCAAATCTCCTTCAAGATTGGTGTCATCACTAGGAGACTGGAAATCAAGTTTCTCTGTTGGGTTCTGTTCTTTAGTCACGTTCAGAATTATGGTTTGCTTTCGTCAGAAAATTGGGGCAGAGTCAGGGTGAAGCAAATTTCGCTCTGTTCAGAATCCAAGATTGGGAGACTTTCAACTGCGATCGCTCCATTCAAATGCTGCACTAAAGACTTGACTAGAGCAAGCCCCAAGCCAGTCCCTGGAGTCCAACGCCCTTTTCCACGACGGAATTTGTCAAAGATGTAGGTTGCTTCTTCTTGAGAGATGGCATGTCCTGTATTCGTCACCTTTATGATAACTTGATCGATTTGTTGATCGACTCGGTGAACAGCTTCTAAATGGACGGTAGTATCATGCTGCGAGTATTTACAGGCATTAGTTAACAACTCTTGCAGGATGCGGTCAAAACTCTCCAGTTCCGTTTGCAGTTTTAGCGATTCTTCTGGTAAATCTACAGAAATCTTTAATCCCTTCTCTGCGAGTTTCTTCTCAAAAGCCACTACTATATCCTGAATTCTAGTATTTAAATCTATAGATTCTAATTGTGGAGCTTCGTGAGGCGACTCTAGTTTCTGGAGTGTTAACAAGTCATTAATTAAGTTGATTTCCTTTGTGCATTCCTGCTCTAGGATATCCATGTATCTAATTTGACGCTCTGGTGCGATTCCTGGCAAACGTAAGTTCCGAATGGACATCAGCATATTTGTCAAAGGATAACGCAAGCGATCGCTCATGTTGCTCAAAAATTCATCTTTGAGTTCATTGAGTTTCCGCAGTTGCTCAACATATTGCCGGGTTCTTTCATGCAACTTTGCCTGGAGTTCTAGACTACTCTGGAGTTTCGCTGTCCGCTCATCTACCAAAGTTTGTACTTGACGCAATGTTTGTGACTGAATTATGGCGTTGCTTACTTGAGCGCAAACCATTTCCACAAGATTTAATTCGGCTGCTTGCCAACTGCGAGTAGTCGCTTGCTGTAGCACCAAAAATCCTAAGATTTTACCTTGACTTTCTAACGGCACTAATAAGACGGCAGGCAATTGCTCGATTGCAAATAATGGAGCAGCTACCGAGGTATCATTTTGCTCTGCATAGTTGTCGAAGATTACTGCTTTTCCAGTATCTATGAAGGGACGCTGGCACAAACCACATTCCGAAAGCAAAAAAGACTGCTGATCTAAGGTTTCTGGTTTAGTAATGCGGGAAATTTGTGTTGCCTTAGCCCATTCACCAACCACTCTAGCTTTCGCTTTCGGAATTTGTTTTTTAGCTTGAGTCCTAAATAGTGGATCGGTATATTTTAGTAGTATAAGTAAACCTCGATCTGCCTGTAGAGATTCGGCAGTAGAGGCGATAACTAACTGGAGCATTTGATTAAGCTCCAAGTTGCTGCGATTCAATAATGTTAATTGCTTGATCAAGCTTTGATACTGATCGCCTTTTTGGAGATATTGTTGTTGATGAGTAATTAGTTTAGCTTGCGCCACTTGAGAAAAAGCGATCGCACAAGCAGACTCTACTTCTTTTAGCAGTTGTTTTTCTGATTCACTCCAATCATAAGGTTGGAATTTAATCAGACTAATCACCCCATTATTATTGCCACCAAACCTGGTTGGAATTGCCAAAACAGCTTTTATGGGTAGGGGTAAATACTGACAACCAATTACCAGACTTTTCTGAATGATGGAAATATCTTCAATGGTTAATGGTTCAGCAGCACATTGCAGCACTGGCGAGTGCATAAGCAATTGTTCCATCGAAAACATCTCTTCTGGATGTGGCAACCCCAAATATTGATCGGCACACCAATTCATAGTACTTGCTTCGTCGGATGTTTCACCCGTTACTGAAACTAAGCAGCAACAATCTACTCCAAAAGCAGTTCCTAGCAATTGGGCAATATCTTGCAACATCAAAGCCGTAGTTGAGGTATTGGCAATGATTTGGTTAATCTTTTGTACCAACTGGTGGGCAGTTTCTTCCTGATGCTGCATCAGCTTGACTTTGTAAGTTTGTAGTCGATCTATGTCATCTACGTACTGTGTCGGCGACCATAAAGGCTTTTTCATTCTTGGCACGCCCTCGGATAATAAATCCATTGTTTTTGCACCCAACCCATTGGCATATTCTTCACCGTTAGTTGTGTTGCGACACCTTGATAATTGACAAATCTTATATGAATACTTTCTCTCACCTGTTATAGCCCTTTTCTATGGCAGATGGCCAAGTTGCTGCTATATAAAGCAAATTGCTACATAGCTAGTGAGATACTTAGGATATTCTAAAATGACCCAGCCTGATTATTTTTGGCTGCTTTATCTTCTTTATATTGAGATAATTAACTAACTTTGATTTAGAATATCCTGTCTGTAAGTATACATAAACCGTAATTTCTCTGGAATCTCAGGAAAATCCCCCAGTCATGACCGTAAAAACACTGGATTGATTTTAAGATTTTTGTAAAATTTTGTTTTTATTTTAGTCCTTTAAGCAGCTATCCTTTGCTCTGTATTTCTTTCAATCAAATATAACTAAGCTAGAGCGTCAAACCAATTTTGGATTTTGGATTTTGCATTGAGACAGACTACTCTCTTAGCTCAGAGCGGGGAATGAACCAAAAAATCTTAAATAATATATATAAAATATAAAATTCGTATCCCCTCAGAATTTCCTTTAATTAAGCTACAAATCTTAACAATAAGTTTTACTCATTGGAGAAAATAAAGCTAAATTCTGAATACAGCCCAATTATTCAGTAATAAGACTTACGTACTGAAAAGCTGAAACCTCGTTTGCGTAGCCCTACTACCCTCTAGAAAACGCCAATTGCTCAACTTGGGTATCCCTAAGTTGAGCAATTGGTTTCCCTTAAACAGGGGGTATCTTAATAGCCCCCTTTTTAAGGGGGTTGGAGCATCTCTTGTACGTCAGCCCTAAATAAAATAACTAGGCTGCATTACCTGAATTAAGACTATCCAGCCAAACTCTCGACACTCAGAGGAACCATATCGCCATTTCTCGTCAGCCCTAACAGCATTGGTTCTTGGGGTTGAATTAGTTGACCTGTTAGTACACAGCGTTCTTCTTGCTGGGCTGTGGCTGCGATGCTAGCTCGAATGTCCGCTCGGGAAAATCGAGGCTTCCATTCACCTGATTTCTGTTGGACATAATTCCAAAGAATATCTCGAATCAGAGCTTGATATCCCTGATTTCCAGCTATTTCTTTGAGCTTATCTTTGAGTTCTCGCTCTAGGCGGATGCTGGTAACTTCCATATCGGTGGTTGGGGTGCGAGCGATCGTATGCATCACTATTTCTCCTTAAAAGTATAGACAGGATAGTAATACAAGTGTAGTATGTTTAAAGGAATGTTCAATAGGTGAAATTTTCTGTGAAATCCATTTTCCCCATATCTACTTCAATTTTGTGCCCTACCAATTGCCGAGCCAGTTGGGAATCAGCTGCTATGGAAGTGGAGTATTTATTTATGGGCGATGGTAGCCGAAATTATGGGCAAATCACAGAGGGTAATTATGATTTTAGACATCTCAGCATAAGTGGGTTGATTGCGAAACCACAACTAGATAAAGAAAGCGGGGGGTACAGGCAAAGGAATGCTGTACCAATATGAGACCAGAGAGTTTTCCGGTCAATTATAACCCCCGCTTCACCCAAACAGGAAGCGGGGGTTTTTTTATAAGGAGTGAAGCTGTGACGATATCTTCTGGTGCGTCCGCTATGCAAACAATGCGCGGCGCGAACGCAATGCAAGTGTTAGAGCAATCTGTGGTGGTGTTTTCTCAAAATTACTTGCCACTGTGTCGGATCAATATCAAGCGGGCGATTGTGCTGTTAGTAACCAACAAAGCTCAACCGTTAGGTTTTACCACAGAAAGCGGATGGCGAGTTCACTCACCCAACTTGGTAATTGATGTACCAAAACATATTCGCTTAACAATCACTTCTAATGAGCGCATGTGGAAAGTTCCGCCAGTGAATCGGCGGGAAGTTTTACGGCGAGATCATCACAGTTGCCAATATTGCGGTAGCGGCAAGCATCTAACACTAGATCATGTGATGCCGCGCTCAAGAGGCGGTTCTCACACTTGGGATAACGTAGTCACAGCTTGTGAGAGATGTAACTCCCGTAAAGGCGATCGCACCCTGTTTGAATCTGGTATGCAATTACGTACCAAACCAAAAGCGCCAATTCACCCCGCGATTTCTTTTGCCGAACAGTTTTGGATAGATATGCAAGCAAGCCTGGAATAGCAGG
The DNA here is from genome assembly GCF_014222285.1 of Nostoc sp. UCD121. Lineage (GTDB taxonomy): Bacteria > Cyanobacteriota > Cyanobacteriia > Cyanobacteriales > Nostocaceae > Nostoc. Next base: position 21,485 of record NZ_JACKZS010000048.1, on the reverse strand, counting down.
AGAGCATAAGGAATGCTGAAATTAACTTACACTGAAAGCAGTTTTGATTTGGAACGTCTCACTCTGTCGCTAGAAGAATGGGTAGCGCAGCGAGTGATTTTGGCCCTGCGAGTTGGGCAAAGTTTGTGCATTGAACCTAGTACTGCTTCCTTTTTGCTCCCTATTGATTTGCCAGGAGTAGAAGTGCTTAAGGCTGAGGTAAAAAGAGATGACAGAGAAATTATTGCTCTGTGTGCCTCTGATACCCAATATATGGAAGTCACTCTGCAAGGTTCTTGGCTATCAGATAGTTCTAAGGATGCTGTAGGTGTGTTTTTCACCACTATGAGCGATCGCGCTGAGTTCTTTTTGCACAAACTTTGGCAGGAAGCTCAAGCTTGTGCTTCTGTCATGAGCGAATAAACGAAATAGTAGGGTGAGAAATTCTCACCCTTTATTGCGCCATTTGTAGCAGTTCGGGAATTGTCACAAATCGATAGCCTTGTTGTTTGAGTCCACTGATGATTTGTGGCAAAGCTTCTACTGTTCTGTGGCGATCGCCACCACCGTCATGCATCAAAACAATAGAACCTGGTTTAGCGCCTTTCAAGACATTATTTACAAATGCTTGCGGTTTGGCGTGAGGGTCAGTATCAGCTGAAGTTAGCGACCACATAATGACAGCATCTTTCTGGCTTTTCGCATAAGCGGCTAGTCCATTATTTAAAAAGCCTCCAGGAGGACGAAACAGAGCAGTTTTTACCCCTGTAGTTTTGTATATCAGGTCAGATGTGCGATCGATTTCACTCTTAGCTGTGGCTTCATCCATTCGCCGATACCAATGATGCCAAGTATGGTTGCCAATGGCGTGTCCCTCGGCAACCACTTGTTTAGCTAGGTCGGGATTTGCTTGTAAGGCTTGTCCTACCCAAAAGAATGTCACTTTAACATCATTTTGCTTGAGAATATCCAGCATTTCCAGGGTTGTTTTTGGCCAAGGCCCATCATCAATGCCTAGAGCAATAACCTTTTCGTTGCTGCTCAGTTGAACCTTATAAACTGTTTTTCCTTGAAATTTAGTTGGAACTGTAAATGTAAGGTTTTCTACTTTAAGTGATGGCGGTAGTTCATTAAGTCCCTTTGCTGGATTTTGAACTTCTGCTGCATGGCTTTTGCTGATTGGCTGGTTTAGCCCCAATTTTGGGGAAGTACCAGGGGCAATACTACAAGCTGTAATCGTAGAGGCGATCGCGACAAAACTAATTATCTTTTGTCGCTTGAGGTAGTTGTTTGTCACGTCAGGCTTTTAAAGATCAACCAATCATAAGCTGTAGTTTTGGTTTTAAGAGGTGTGAGTAAGTTGAAATCTAAGCGCAGAAGCTTTTCTAGACAATCTCAAAAAAACTTTCTAAAACCCCTTGACACTTCTTGTAGTATTTTGTAGTATATTTGTAGTGAGGCGAAAGACAAAGCTTCGCAAGGGTCAAAGTCATGTTCTACATACAACTCAAACAGAGGCGCTGGAATCAACCAGAGTCCTCAGTCAAGGAAGCTGCTTCTACTTGTAAACCATCTGAAGTAGAGGCAATCAACCAAAAAAGTTTTAAGTTTGCACTTAGCAAAACCACAGAATACATCCGTAATACACAACAGGCTTGCTACCTAGAGTTTCGGTTGTTTTCCTAACAGTAAAAAGTAAACTTTCTGAACCTTGAAAACTAAATAAGAAATGGGCAAGTTCACCAACAAAAACATCTGCCTAAAAACCTAAAAATTTAGGCACAGATTCAAAAAAATCGGGGTGTAGCTCAACTGGCTAGAGCGTTCCGTTGTCTGCGGAAATGTTGCGGGTTCAAGTCCCGTCACCCTGGTTGTAGTCCTGTAGGCGAATAGTTTAAGCCGTCAGCCTCTCAAGCTGAAGATTGCGAGTGCGAATCTCGTCGGGACTCCCAAATGGTCAGGTAGCCAAGTGGTTGAAGGCGTTGGTCTGCAAAACCGATTAGCGCGGGTTCAAATCCCGCTCTGACCTCTGGTGCGATCGCAGTGTAGCTTAATGGTAAAGCCCCTGGCTCATAACCTGGTATATGCGGGTTCAAGTCCCACCACTGCCACCAAATGCAGGGATGGTGTAACGGCAACACCTCGTGACTCCAAATCGGATGTTCTAGGTTCAAATCCTAGTCCCTGTGTCAGACAATTTTGGATTTTAGATTGCTAATTTTAGATTAAAAAATTTAATCCCAAATCTAAAATTTAAAATCTAAAATTCAGTCAATTATGTCCTCGTGGACGAATGGTTAAGTCAGTGTTCTTTCAAAACACAGATGCGAGTTCAATTCTCGTCGAGGGAATGATTTATGGGTCGGTGGCCGAGTCTGGCTGAAGGCGACAGTCTGTAAAACTGTTCTTTTTGCACGCAGGTACCCTTCCCTTCGGGACGCTCCGCGAACGGGAAGCAAGCTACAAATCCTGCTCGACCCACTATGGAGAGGTGGCTGAGTGGCTAAAAGCGTCCTCCTGCTAAGAGGAAACGGGTAGTTAATACCCGTCGCAGGTTCAAATCCTGTTCTCTCCGTTTTGAGAGTGTGGTGTAACTGGATAACATCTCAGTCTACGAAACTGTAGCTTGCTTCCCGAAGGGTAGATTTGAGGGTTCGATTCCCTCCGCTCTCGTCATCATCTCTCCTTCTTATCCCCCGGTAGCTCAGTTGGTAGTTAGCGCCTGTCTGAAGAACAGGAGGTCGTCGGTTCGATTCCGACCTGGGGGGCTTCGTTGCTTCATAGCTCAATGGTAGAGCAAGCGGCTGTTAACCGCGCGGTTGTAGGTTCGAGTCCTACTGAGGCAGCCATTCATTGCAAGATGGACGATTGGCAAGTCGCCTTGACTCTGAATCAAGGAGAGGTTGGTTCAACCCCAACTCCTGCATCCAACATAAAATTAAGGGCATACTTATTAAATAAAATTAAATAACGTATGACATAGTATGGGGGTATGAGAAGAAATGACATCCTAAAAAAAGAAGCACAAATTAGGCAATGGATTGATGATCATCGTTCTAAAGCTTTTATTTGTCGTCAATTAAATTGCAAACCTCTTACTTTAGATTTTTATCTAGCTAAATTGAACATTGTCTATAAAGGAAATCAAGGTGGAAGAGGACGCAAATCAAATAGGCTAAAGCCAGCAAGTGATTACTGTTACAAAGGGTCAACTATTCAGACGCATAGTTTGAAACTCAAGCTTCTTAGGGATGGTATTAAAGTTCCAAAGTGTGAGTCGTGTCACACTGATACTTGGCTTGATAGTACTATTCCTTTAGAGCTTCATCATATCAATGGAGATCGATATGACAATAGATTGGAAAATCTCCTATTATTATGTCCTAACTGTCACGCTTTGACCGATAACCATGCAGGCAAGGCTCACAAAGATTTAGAGCGAAAGTTAAAATTGGCGGAATCAATAAATGAGATTGAGGTTAACGAACGTTTCATCAGCGTCTTAGTGTTTGATAATTCAGAAAGTCGCGATCGCTGGCACAAAATACCATTAGTACTAAGACAACTTATTAACAATGGAAATGGCATTTATAGTTGTCAATTTGCACACGGAACTTGCTCGTACTGTGGCAAATTACTAACTAGCCCAGATCAAGATACTTACTGTTCTCAGCAATGTTCTAAATTAGCCTCTAGACGAACTGTAAGACCTTCTAAAGAAAAACTAGAAAAAATGATTTGGACTAAACCAACTTCTCAAATAGCAAAAGATTTTGGTGTAAGTGATAAGGCGGTGGAAAAATGGTGTAAAGCTTACGGAATTGAAAAACCGCCTAGAGGTTATTGGGCGAAAAAACAATATTCCAAGCTTTAGATGTGATTGATATTCTTTGATTTTTGCCCCTGTAGCTTCAACGGTAGAGCAAGTGCCTTACAAGCAAGAGGTTGCAGGTTCAATTCCTGCCAGGACTACCAAATATTGGGAGTGTAGCTCAATGGAATAGAGCTTCGAGCTTCTACCTCGAAAGTTGTGGGTTCAAGTCCTACCACTCCCGCCTTATGGGTCTGTAGCTTAATTGGTAAAGCGTCTAACTGGCTGTTAGAAAAATGTCGGTTCAATTCCGACCAGTATCCACCAAATATGGGGTCATAGCTCAAATGGCTAGAGCGCCTGCCTTGCAAGCAGGAGGTTATGGGTTCAATTCCCATTAATTCCACTGATGGTGTCTGAAGCCAAAGTGGTCGAGGCGCTGGTTTGTGGAACCAGTCAAAGCGGGTTCAAGTCCCGTCAGACACCCCTCAATGGAAGATGCCGCTGAATGGACAGCAACTGGTCTTGAAAACCAGGGTATGGGCAACTGTAGGGGTACCCTACGGGAAGCAAGCTACGATTCCTCCATCTTCCTCTTTTCCACCTGGAGCCGAAAAGCGAGGCGCTGTGCTGATAACACAGAAATAGGAGGGGCAGTACCTCCCTGGTGGATTTATATCTAGTGGTCTGTCAAACCCATTTTGATTGACGTTTGGAGAGACGCGATAAATCGCCGTCTCTACAGAAAATTTATTTGTCAATTATTTCTTGACAGACTACTAGTGTTGGTGTTGATAGGCTTGTGATATAAAAAATATCCGATCGCACTTGCTCATTTCTTATTCAAATTAACTAGGGTGGTTGGCATACCGGCTGTGCAGCGGGCTTTTAACTCGCAGAAATAGGTTCGACCCCTATACCACCCACTAAAGAATTAAAAATTAAGAATTAAAAATTGCAATCTTTGTTAGCCTGTTGGTAATTACTAATATGCAACTTGAATGCACATTAGGTTATCCCTGTTTTGTCACTCTCGGAAAACAATAATCTCAGCCTGATTCTGAAAGTTTTATTTCATCAAGGTTTGAGGCTTTATTTTCTAACAGAAACTAAAATTTATAGACAAAACGTGGAAATTAAAGCCCTGTAACCGTTTGGGCGATTGGATTCTCCCACTCTGACAAAAGAGGGTTATGAATAGGAACTAGCGATCGCTAATTGAGCATGTTGCAATAGTATATCTTTATTCAAAATTTCTACGGGATATTGCGGTGTTACTGCCAGTAGTTTATCGATTCTTTCTCTGGCTGCTTCAACTACTGATTCGTCTAAGCTACCGTTGCTGAGGGAATCAACGAAATCTTCAGCAATCTGATAGGTTCTTTCAAGAGATGATGAATTGATATTGCGCGAGACAATAAACAGATCGCAGCCTGCATTAAGCGATCGCGCCACAGTACCAGCTTTCATAAACATATCTGAAATCGCTTTCATATCCAAGTCGTCAGATACAACTACTCCTTTAAAGCCAAGTTCCTCTCGGAGTATGGTTTTGAGGATAGCCTGGGAAAGGGTTGCTGGCACATCAGGATCTATTCTGGGAAATAATATATGGACAGTCATAATCAAAGGTATCTGTACTTCGATTAGAGCTTTGAAAGGTATGAGTTCTCGGAGTCGCAGGTCTTCTAAAGTTAAATTTAGTATTGGTAGCTCAATGTGAGAGTCTTTGCTGGTGTCTCCATGTCCGGGGAAGTGTTTGGCGCATCCCAAAATTCCTGACTCTTGAAGTCCAAAGTAGTAGTCACGGGAATATTTTGCAGCGATTTCGGGAGTGTTACCGAAGGCACGAGGCCCGATGACAGGGTTGTGGGGATGGGAAAAAACATCTGCTACAGGAGCCCAGGATAAATTTATTCCCAATGATTTTAGTTCTGTAGCTGTGGCTTTTGCTACTTCGCGGGCGTGCGATCGCAGCAACAATGCATGAGGAAATCGCGTAATCGGCAATGGTGTGCGAATGACACGGCCTCCTTCATGATCCAGAGTTATAAACATCGAATCACGTTCAGCATATTCTCGTATCTGGCTGTTTAAATCCTTGAAGCTTTCTAGCCAAGCTTGATAGGGAGTGCCATCCAAAAAGTTCTTAGCAAAAAATATCACCCCAATCGGCTTTAATTCACTGAGTGCGCGTTTATCGTCATCGCTTAATGTAGTGCCAGAAATCCCTAGAATCAGGTGATGTCCAAAGCGTTTTAACTCCTGCGATCCACTCATAATTTTTTACCTAACTGAGTTTTTTAATAGCAGTCTATAACCAGTACAATAGATATTTTCTCAGATTAGATACACAGATTTCAAAAGAAATCAACTACTTGTGATATTAGATATTTTAAGTCAAAAGAATTACTTTTATTTCCCGAAATTTCCTACACGTAAATTTAGATAAAATATTCGCCAAAACCTATTGTTAATAATGGTTTTGGTAATTTTGTTAGGCAGGTGGATGTAAGGAAAATCCCCTTGGGCAAAACTTTTTTGGGGAAGCGATCGCACAACAACCGTCAAATGTAACAGATTGCAACGTATAATGAGAATCGACAAAACCATTAAGAAATATTGAAGGGCATTAGGGTTAAATGCGAGTAGCGATCGCGGGTGCTGGTCTAGCAGGACTTTCCTGCGCGAAATATCTCACGGACGCAGGTCATACTCCCATTGTCTTGGAAAGCCGGGACGTACTGGGTGGTCTGGTTGCGGCGTGGAAAGACTCTGACGGCGACTGGTACGAAACCGGGTTACACGCCTTCTTTGGGGCATATCCGAATATGCTCCAAATGCTCAAGGAGTTGGGCATTGAAGATAGACTCCAGTGGAAAGAACATACACTGATTTTTAATCAACCAGACAAGCCTGGAACACTCTCACGTTTTGATGTTCCAGATATTCCATCTCCTTTCAACGTCATTGCATCGATTCTTCGCAACAAAGACATGTTGACTTGGGAGCAGAAGATTCGATTTGCAGTTGGCCTCCTTCCCGCAGTGGTTCGTGGTCAGAAGTATGTTGAAGAGATGGACAAATATAGCTTCTTAGAATGGTTGAAAAGGCAAGGTGTTGACGAGCGGGTAACTAGTGACGTTTTTATCGCCGCATGTAAAGCACTCACCTTTATCAATCCTGATGAAGTTTCCGCAACGATTCTCTTAACTGCACTAAATCGTTTTCTGCAAGAACGATATGGTTCCAAGATTGCATTTTTAGATGGTTCTCCCACAGAACGTCTATGCAGCCCAATCGTAGATTACATCACAGAACGGGGTGGAGAAGTGCGGTTGAATGCGCCCTTGAAAGAAATTTTGCTCAATGCTGATGGCACGGTGAAGGGATACTTGATTCGAGGGTTAAATGGCGCAGAAGATGAAGTTGTTACGGCTGATGCGTATGTATCTGCCATATCAGTCGATCCTTTGAAAGTCATGTTGCCTAAACCTTGGAAGCTGATGGAGTTTTTCAAGAAGCTAGAAGGTTTGGAAGGAGTACCAGTGATTAACCTGCATCTGTGGTTTGACCGAAAACTTACAGAAATTGATCACCTACTTTTTTCGCGATCGCCCCTCCTAAGCGTTTATGCTGATATGAGCAATACCTGCCGTGAATACGCCAACCCCAATCGCTCAATGCTGGAATTAGTTCTAGCTCCGGCAAAAGATTGGATTGCCAAATCCGATGAGGAAATTGTGTCTGCAACGCTTGCTGAATTGGAAAAACTTTTCCCCGACCACTTTGGGGGAGACAATCCAGCAACATTGCTGAAATCTCATGTGGTGAAAACGCCGCGTTCAGTTTACAAAGCGACCCCTGGCCGCCAACAGTACCGTCCCGCACAAGTTACGCCCATTGCCAACTTCTATCTCGCCGGAAGTTATACTATGCAACGCTACTTAGGCAGTATGGAAGGTGCCGTACTTTCTGGTAAGCTGACAGCGCAGGCAATTTCTGAGGCTCTCCCGGTAGCAAATTCCTCAAACCTGCAAACGCTCACCCGACCGCCCGCAACGAATGCTGCAACTGCCTGATTCCCCCCCGCGCATGAAAACGCTGGTCTCTGTAGACGAGTCATACAAACTTTGCCGACATCTCACAGCAAAGTATGCCAAGACTTTTTACCTGGGTACTTTGCTCATGAGTCCGGTAAAACGTCAATCTATTTGGTCAATTTACGCTTGGTGTCGCCGTACAGATGAATTGGTGGATGGGCCCGCATCTGCTATTACCACGCCAGAAACCCTAGACCTATGGGAACAGCAGCTGGAATCGATTTTTGCGGGACAACCATTAGAAAATTACGATGTCGCTTTAGCTGATACCCTCCAGCGCTTTCCGATGGACATTCAGCCCTTTCGGGATATGATTGCCGGTCAGCGCATGGACTTATATCGCAGTCGTTATGAAACCTTTGAGGACTTATACCTCTACTGTTACCGCGTTGCTGGTACTGTTGGCTTAATGTCAACACAAGTCATGGGTGTGGATAGCACCATGTACACCGCTCCGTGGCATCAGAACAAACAACCATATCTTCCCACAGAAGAAGCGATCGCTCTGGGAATTGCCAATCAACTCACCAACATCCTGCGGGATGTGGGAGAAGATGCCAAACGGGGGCGAATCTACATCCCCCTTGAGGACTTGGAAAAATTCAACTACACCGAGCAAGACTTCTTCAAAGGTGTGGTAGATGATCGCTGGCGGGCGCTGATGCGCTTTCAAATTGAACGGGCCCGCCAATTCTATACCACGTCAAACCAGGGAATAACTTATTTAGCATCCGATGCCCGTTGGCCTGTATGGGCAGCATCAATGCTGTACGGTCAGATTTTGGAGGTGATTGAACGCAACGATTATGATGTGTTCAGTCGGCGGGCTTTCGTTCCCCAGTGGAAAAAGTTACGCACCTTGCCCTTAGCTTGGATGCGATCGCAAGTTCTTTAAACAATTAGTCATTTGTCCCTAGTCCTTATTCCTTAGTGGTTTATAAATAACCAACGGCTAATGACAAATGACAAATGACTATTGACTCTTAAGAGCAAGTCTGATAACATTGATATTCGTGAGTCAGGAGAGGTGGCTGAGTGGTCGAAAGCGGCAGATTGCTAATCTGTTGTACGGCAGGCAACTCCGTACCGAGGGTTCGAATCCCTCCCTCTCCGTTTTCCAGCTTTTAATACACAGAAAATCTTCTGTGTGACTTAAATATAGGCGTAAACACTTCTACTCCCAAAGATGGATGATATGATTTATCTTTTGGAGTCCTGATAAGATACAGCTAATTTAAAAATCTAGTTTGAATCTTACTTTTAGGCTCCTAAATATCTGAGGAGTCAAAGTTACTTATGAAAAAGATTAGCGCCGCCTTAACCTTCAGTATAGCTACCCTAGCAATTGGGTTCCTAGTTGGGGCTTGTGGTGATAATAGTACCCCCAATGGCACAGCTAACACCGGAAATACCGCTACCCCAGCAGCAAACTCAACTACGACAAGCAGTGCTAAAGGGCTAAAAATTGGTTCCCTGCTACCGACAACAGGCGACTTAGCTTCTGTTGGACAGCAGATGTTAGGTTCCGTTCCTTTACTCGTTGATACCGTCAACGCCTGTGGTGGGGTGAATGGCGAACCAGTTACCTTGGTGCAAGTAGACGACCAAACCGACCCCAGAGCGGGTGCAGCCGGTATGACCAAACTAGCAACTTTAGATAAAGTAGCAGGTGTAGTTGGTTCATTTGCCAGTAGCGTTTCTAGTGCAGCAGTCTCCATTGCTACGCCGAATAAAGTTATGCTGGTTTCCCCTGGTAGTACCAGTCCCATATTTACCGAAAAAGCTCAAAAAGGCGACTTTAAAGGCTTTTGGGCGCGTACCGCTCCCCCTGATACCTACCAAGCACTAGCATTAGCCCAACTTGCCAGAAAAAAAGGTTTCAAGCGAGTTTCTACAGTTGTGATTAATAACGACTATGGCGTGGGCTTTGAAAAAGCATTTGTGCAAACTTTTGAAAAATTGGGTGGAACCATCGTTAATAAAGATAAGCCTGTCCGCTACGACCCGAAAGCGCAGACATTTGATACAGAAGCGGCGGCTGCCTTTGCTAGTAAGCCAGATGCAGTTCTAGCTGTACTGTACGCTGAAACTGGCAGTCTGTTCTTGAAAGCCGCTTATCAGCAAGGTGTAGCTAAGGGAGTGCAGATTTTGCTCACAGATGGAGTGAAATCACCTACTTTCCCAGAACAAGTTGGCAAAGGCAGCGATGGTAAATATATTTTAACTGGAGCGATCGGTACAGTACCCGGTTCCGATGGTAAAGCGCTAGAAGCTTTCAATAAGCTGTGGAAAGATAAAAAGGGTAATGAACCAGGGGAATACGCTCCTCAAGCTTGGGATGCGGCTGCCTTATTGACATTGGCAGCACAAGCTGCTAGTGAAAATACAGGCGTTGGTATAGCCGGCAAAATCCGTGAAGTCGCTGATGGTCCTGGCACAGAAGTTACTGATGTCTGCGAGGGACTGAAGTTACTCAAAGATGGTAAAAAGATTAACTATCAAGGAGCTAGTGGCAACGTCGATGTTGATGCTAACGGCGATGTCATTGGTGTATATGACGTTTGGACAGTAGGAGACGATGGCAAAATCAAGGTAATTGACAAAGTTACCCCCAAGTAGAAAATCAAGAATTAGGAGTTAAGAGCTATGAATGAAATATTACGGCGTTGCTGAATTAAAGTATGAATCTGGATGTAGAGACGTAGCGGTGCTACGTCTCTACAAGGATTTTGGTATTATGCAAAATCATTTTCATACATGGAATCAGCAACGCCAATATTACTAACTCTTAACTCCTAACTCTTATAATCCAGTGAAGTTATAACCAACTCCTAACAATAAGCCAATATCAGTTTGATCGAAAAACCCTGCATTGACAGAGGCTGTTGCTGTGAATTGAGGAGTTAGAGGCACATCAATGCCACCAGATACCAAAAAGGCAAATTGCGAATCATCACCAGTTTTGTAAGCTGCACCCACTCCAACGTAAGGTGCGATCGCTAACGGTTCGCTAAAAGCATCAGCTGATTTGAAGGTAAAATCGTAGGTGATCGGAAGCAAAATTGTGGTATTGTCGCCAAATACGGCTGAGGGACGTACCGATATAGAATTTGTCAGTCCGACTTTACTAACTACTGCAAAGTTACCATCGCCCAAAGACGAGCTACCATCACCACTCAAACCAATGTTAGCAGCAACGCCAATATAGCTACTGCCACCACGGGTTGTTCTGCCTAAATCAATATCCGATTGTGCCACTTTGGTAGCAGATGGTTGAGCAGTCGTTTGAGAAGTCGGTTGTACAAACTCAGAGGTGAGAGTCGCAGACGAGGTTGCCACTGTGCCTGGAACTGGTGTAGACGTTACACTGGCATTTTCCTGTATTACAGGATTTTGGCTCTGCTGTACCTCAGCTAAATTTGTGGCTGTAAATGTTTCAGTTGTTTCTGTAGAAAGATTTTGGCTTACAGTGTCTAGTTCTGTACTAAACTCATTGGGAGAAGCTACGGTTGCGGAAGAGCCAGTTAATACCTGACTGCTTACCTTGTCTACTGTCTGGGCACTTGCAGATAAGCCGCTACTCAGAACTACAAGAGCAGCTATACCTGGCAACCAAAAAACACCTTTACGAAGAAAAATAGTATTCACGTTCACTCCTAAAACAACATTGCCACGAAAAATAAGGGTTTTTGTTGATTTAAGTCAACAAATTCCGACAATACTCAAAATTTAACACCAAAAAATCGGATTTCACATCCTTACTTTGCTGGATTTATCTATGGTCATAACGCACCAAAAATATAGAATAGTGCGTTAACCTACGGCATAAGACACCCTACAAAACTAGGTTTTGAGGACTTATGTACACACCGTAGTACAAAGAACGTGGAGATACAGGAAAAGGGCTTACCGGAATGGCACTAAGAAAAGCTGAAACCTCCTTGCTGGAAGGGTGTAGGAGGTGTAGGAGGTGTGGGAGGTGTGGGAGGATGGGGAGGCAATACAGCATTTGTTGATATGCAGTTATTCAATTTCTCCTCTTTCTTCCCACACTCCCCACACTCCCCACACTCCCCACACTCAGAAAGCAAGTTATATCAGGGCTTTGCGATTAACAAGCGTGCCATTCGGGCTTACCGTCAAGTATGCTTGCTCTATTTATGCCATCCAGGACTATGAATTGCGGTTTGTAACAAAAAAAGTAAATTGTGAAGCAATATTACGAATTTTGCAAAAATATTTAGAAATTGTCTACAAAGCAAACATGGCTCTAACGTAGAACCTATATAGGAGAGACTTGAGGCAAATGTGATGAGCGGAAATAATATTCAAAAGTATCGGTTTGTCTGTACGCTGACTTTTGGTGATATCTACGGTCAAATAATTGTTTGGTTAATTACAATTACCCTAAGTTTGGCATCTGCCTTAGCGCTGATGGGTGCCAAGCGTCCTGTGTACGCTTTAGCAACTGCGGGTTTGGTCGTTCTGCTATCGCTACCTTTCTTGTTGTTTGCGTTTGTCACGACCTTGTTAAATCATATTGAAGTCACTCCTGTAGGGCCGGGAACTAAAATGGAACCTATACCAGGTAATGTGTCTCAGCAACAACCTGTACAAGCAGCTAGCTAAAAAGTTAGGAATGAAGACCTAACTCTTCATTTTTAATTTCAAAATTTGTAATAACATCCCTGTCTATGGCAGGGAATTTTTTTGTAGAGATGCCACGGCGATCAGCAATGCACTGCCTGATTAATCACATCTCTACAATAGAACAGCAGTGCTTTGCAATCAGAGGGCTAATTATGCTGGAACACGATGTAATTATTGTTGGGGGTGGATTGGCGGGATGTCGTGCGGCAGTGGAAATTGCTCGCACTGACCCTAGTTTAAATATTGCTGTGGTTGCGAAAACACACCCAATTCGTTCCCATTCGGTGGCGGCTCAAGGTGGTATGGCTGCGTCACTAAAAAATGTTGATTCCCAAGATAGTTGGGAAGCACATGCTTTTGATACTGTCAAGGGTTCTGATTATTTGGCAGACCAAGATGCTGTAGCAATTCTCACCCAAGAAGCGCCAGATGTGGTAATTGATTTGGAACATTTAGGCGTTTTGTTCTCTCGCTTACCCGATGGTCGCATTGCCCAACGAGCTTTTGGCGGGCATTCTCACAACCGCACTTGTTATGCCGCCGATAAGACAGGTCACGCGATTTTGCACGAATTGGTTAACAATTTGCGGCGTTATGGGGTGCAAGTTTATGAAGAATGGTATGTAATGCGTCTCATCTTGGAAGAGAATGAGGCGAAAGGTGTGGTGATGTTCCACCTTTTGGATGGACATATAGAGGTGGTGCGAGCCAAGGCGGTGATGTTTGCCACAGGGGGCTATGGTCGCGTTTATAATACTACCTCTAATGATTACGCCTCTTCGGGTGATGGTTTAGCAATGACTGCGATCGCAGGTTTGCCTCTCGAAGACATGGAATTTGTCCAATTTCATCCCACTGGTTTATATCCCGTAGGGGTGCTAATTTCGGAAGCGGTACGGGGTGAAGGGGCGTATCTGATTAATAGTGAAGGCGATCGCTTTATGGCAAATTATGCACCCAGCCGCATGGAATTGGCTCCTCGTGATATTACCTCACGCGCGATCGCTTATGAAATTCGCGCCGGTCGTGGTATTCATCTCGACGGTAGTGCTGGTGGCCCCTTTGTCTATTTGGATCTCCGCCATTTGGGTAAAGAAAAAATTATGAGTCGCGTCCCCTTCTGTTGGGAAGAAGCGCATCGTTTGGTGGGTGTTGACGCGGTAACTCAACCAATGCCAGTCCGCCCGACAATTCACTATTGTATGGGTGGTATCCCAGTTAACACTGATGGGCAAGTCCGTAGCAGTGGTGATGGTTTAGTTGATGCTTTCTTTGCGGCTGGCGAAACATCTTGTGTTTCTGTACATGGTGCCAATCGCCTTGGTAGTAACTCTCTGTTAGAATGTGTCGTTTATGGCAAGAGAACTGGGGCTGCGATCGCCAAATTTGTCCAAAAACGGAAGTTGCCCTCTGTAGATGAGCAACGCTATGTAACCCAAGCCCAGCAAGAAATCCAATCTCTGCTAGAACAACCAGGACAGTACCGAATTAACCAAGTCCGTCAAGCCTTCCAGGATTGTATGACTGAGTACTGCGGCGTTTTCCGCACTGAGGCATTAATGAGTGAAGGGTTGCACAAATTAGCAGAAATACAACAACAATATCCTCAAATTTATTTAGATGATAAAGGTAGTTGCTGGAATACAGAACTTGTGGAAGCCTTAGAATTGCGAAGTTTGATGATAGTGGGACAGACTATTTTGGCATCAGCTTTAAATCGTCAAGAGAGTCGGGGCGCTCATTTCCGCGAAGATTATTCCGAGCGAGATGATGCCAACTTTCTGAAACACACAATGGCTTACTATTCACCTGTGGGAATTGACATTCAATATCGTCCGGTGGCGATTACTATGTTTGAGCCAAAAGAGCGGAAGTATTAGCTAGTCTTTCGGAGATAGGATGTAGGGTTAAGCAATAATATTCCTATCTCCTGAATATATTTTAATTTTCTGTATATCCATAATCAATAGATATATATGCGAAACTTTATAGCCATCATTAGACATTACGAAAAAGAACATCAGCAAAATACAATTAATGAAATTAATTGGTTTAGAAGCCAGTCTCCTTTGATTCAAGCCATTGAGTTAGCTGCGATAGCAAAAGATCACCGAGGAATGCGTTATTCGCACCAACGGCGTATCAAACTATCAGCATTAGACACAGCCAAAATGGTCTTGCCTACTATGACTAATAGCTTTCAGCAATGCAGAACATTTGAGCAAATTCACGAACTAGTCAAAACAAGACTACATAAAGTTCATGGTATTGGTGAGCTATACATTTACGATACATCGTTCAGGATTGGTGCAAAGCTCACCTTATTTCCTGAAAAGCTTTATCTTCATCGCGGAGTTCGTAAAGGCGCATCTGCACTAAGTCTAGATATAGCAGGTCATGCAATCGAAATGGATACTTTACCGAACGAACTCAAGCATCTTCCACCTTATGAAGTTGAGGATATTCTATGTATATACAAAGATAAGTTTAATTAGTTCAACAACTGTGCTTGTCTTCAAACCATTGCATAATTCAATATGCTTGGGTTAAGGCATTTCTTTCTTCTCTTTGCGTCCTTTGCGTACTTTGCGGTTCGTTAAAAAATTGACTTTGGCAAAAAGTTTTAGCTTTAACTGAACTGTATTGTTGCATAATTGGGAATTGGAAATTTGTTCTATGATGCAGAACCTAAACCAGATGACCAATACTGAAATAAAACGATATATTTCAGAACATAGAAATGAGGAAGAAGCGTTTCGGGCTGCATTGCAAGTTTTGATGAGTTGTTGTAACTCCGCTACACAACACCCTTATCCTTTCGATCTTGACAATCCTAAAAGCGATGTAAAAGCTCTTCTCTTAGAGAAATTCAATCGAAATGAGTGAGAAGCGATCGCCAACCATAACAGACGTGGTGACTCAGTGAGGTAAAATCCTGAAGAGAGAAAAAGGTGATTAACAGAGTCTGAATAGCAATGGTACAGGATAGGAAGTCAACGGTTGTAATCACAGGTGCCTCTTCAGGGGTCGGTTTGTACGCTGCCAAGGCTCTTGCTGAAAGGGGATGGTATGTAGTGATGGCCTGTAGAGATGTAGCGAAGGCTCAACTTGCAGCCCAATCTGTGGGAATCCCGCATCAGGGCAGCTACACTATCATGCATATCGATCTTGGCTCTTTGGATAGCGTTCGACAATTTGTGAATAACTTTCGAGCAAGCGGCCACTCCCTAGACGCTTTGGTGTGCAACGCCGCAATTTATATGCCCTTAATAAAAGAGCCTTTACGCAGTCCAGAAGGTTACGAGTTAACTGTCACCACAAATCACCTGGGACATTTCCTTTTGTGTAACCTAATGCTAGAGGATCTGAAAAAGTCATCTTCAGAACCAAGGCTCGTAATTTTGGGAACTGTTACCCACAATCCAGACGAACTGGGTGGGAAAATTCCGCCGCGTCCAGACTTGGGCGATTTGCAGGGCTTTGCAGAAGGGTTTAAAGAGCCGATCTCAATGATTGATGGTAAGAAATTTGAACCAGTCAAAGCTTACAAAGACAGCAAGGTTTGTAACGTGCTGACTATGCGGGAACTGCATCAGCGCTATCACGAGTCAACTGGTATCGTCTTCAACTCTCTCTATCCAGGATGTGTTGCAGAAACGCCACTATTTAGAAACCACTATCCCCTGTTTCAGAAAATCTTCCCATTATTCCAGAAGTACATCACTAAGGGATATGTGTCTCAGGAGTTGGCGGGAGAACGAGTTGCGGCGGTGGTTGCCGATCCTGAGTACAATCAATCCGGTGTGTATTGGAGTTGGGGAAATCGCCAGAAGGAAGATGGTAATTCCTTTGTTCAAAAGGTTTCTCCTCAAGCCCGTGATGACGACAAAGGCGATCGCATGTGGCAACTAAGTGCTAAGTTGGTCGGACTTGCTTGATGGGATATGATTTGGCGTTACCCTTGTGCATGATTCATCTTATCTGTCCAGAAGTCACAGATGAGGAATTTTTACCAAATTAATACCTGAATCGGGCTGTATGTGCCATTTTTCTAAAGTTATATCTCTCCATCCCCCACCTTGACTTTTACTTATGACAGATGTACGATCAGATCCGCATTGAAGGGGAGTAGCTGCTGGCAAAAAAATAAAAGCCAGTACATCTGAATCAACATACTGGCGATGAGCCTGGTTCAGGTGGCGAATAATAAATATTTGAAAGCGAGACCTTCACTAAGTTCACACCGAAAAGTGTAAACTTGGTGAGGTCTTTTGGTTCTCATCAAGCTTCACATCGGTAAAGGATTCTTCAGGAGCTTGAGAGAGTGTTAACAGCTTTTACCGCAGGTTTATTATTAATTACAGTTTCCGAATTAGGCGATAAAACATTTTTTATTGCTGTAATTTTGGCAATGCACCACTCGCGGCGGCTGGTATTTATAGGTGTGACAGCTGCTTTGGCTGCGATGACCATCCTTTCGGTGCTATTTGGACAAGCGGCATCTTTATTACCAAAAGTTTATATTCATTACGCCGAAATAGTTTTGTTTATCGCCTTTGGTATCAAGCTGTTATATGACGCGAGTAAGATGTCTTCGGCTGCTTGTGATACGGAAGTTATAGAAGAAGCCGAGGCTGCGGTGAAAAAAGCAGATTTGGAGTTACCAAAGAAAAAGACTTCCTTAGCAATTGTCATAGAAGCCTTTATATTGACATTTATGGCAGAGTGGGGCGATCGCACGCAAATTGCCACCATTGCCCTAGCCGCAGGTAATAATCCCATTGGAGTAACAGTAGGTGCAATTTTAGGACATGCCATTTGTGCTGCGATCGCAGTTATTGGTGGCAAAATGATTGCCGGACGCATTTCTGAGCGTCAACTCACCTTTGTTGGCGGATGCCTGTTTTTAGTCTTTGGTATCGTAGCTGCCATTGAAGGAGCATAAGGGGAGCAGGGGGAGCAGGGGACAAGGGGACAAGAGGTGAGAACTTGAAACAAGTCTTTCCCCAATTCCTAATTCCCAATGCCCAATTCCCAATGCCCATTACTTCGGAGTACTTTTCAATGAAGGCGCGGGAGATACGGCCGAATTAGGAATAGGGGAAGTCATTCCTGCCTTTTTAATTTCGTCTTTGTACTGAGCAGGTGCTAGAGCTGCGGCGCTATCAAATAAAGGTTTTGCATCTGCGTCTTTGCCCTGTTGTTTCAAGAGCATCGCTTTTGCCACAACGGGGCGAAAATCTTTCGGATCTTTCTTAATTGCCTGGTCATATACAGAGCTAGCTTGAGCGTAGCGTTTCTGGGAAGCATGAACAGAACCTAACAATACCTGCACGGCTACTGTATCTACACTTCCAGGCTGAATTGTATTTGCTTGGGCTGCTTTCGAGAGGGTTTCTTGCAGTAAACCAATAGCGGCTTCTGGGCGTTGCTGACTGATTAACAAAGCCACCATTCCTTGCAAAGCCTTCAAATCGCCAGGTTTGGTAGACAAAATTGCGCGATAAGCTTGAGCGGCTCCTTCGCGATCGCCTATTTGCTGTTTAGCTTGAGCGAGTAGCACTGAATATTCTGATTGTTCGGGATTTAGCTTGGCTAGCTTTTCCAGAGGTTCAATGACAACTTGGATATCAGCTGGTTTAACCTCACTTTTTTCTTTTTGACTCAGTAGTTGTAGACGCGCCTGCAATAAGCCCTTAAGCGCAGTCTGATTTTCTGGTTCCCTTTGCAAAACCAGTTCATAACCCCGTACTTCGTCTTCCAGTTTTGATTTTTGGTCAGCAGAGGTCAAAGTGCCTCTGCTGCTAGCAGTATTCTGGTTTGAGGGTGGCGTATTATTAAATGCTCCAATTATGGGAATCACCGAAACACCCACAAAAGCAAGAATTGCCAGCGCCAAGACGATTTGAACTATCCAACGATTGCGCGGTTGAGACACAGTTTTGTCTTTCTCCTAAATTTTAATGACATTATCATTTACACAAATCGTAAAGTTAAAAATTTCCAAAACTTTGCGGAATACCGCCAATTGCCTGTGAATTTTATAACAATTAACTATTTACACTGCTAAAGTAAGTGATGACTTTAGGAGGAGCCGTCAGAATTGTAGCTATGATATGCTTCCGAAACTAGTGTAAAGGCGCTAAATTACACATTTAGTGTTTATACACTCAATTTAGCGCCTTTAGTATTGTTATAGAGTACCCTAGTGTGACTTTGTGAAAAGCAAATATACTTTCATCAGTCGCACAAATGCTCTTTCCAGCTACCTTTATAAAATCCCACAATGGGATGTGTCTCCGCCGCAAGGAGTTTTTATGAATTCCGACCTGATGCCGTTGCCTGAATCCTCCAATTCTTCTGCCTCTAACCAGGGCCCAAATAAAATAGAGGCTGCCTCTAATGTTCACATAGTACCCAAGCCCTCTAAATTTGAAAATTCGCCTGTCAACCCCAGCGAGACTGACTCAAATGGGAACTTAGTCAATCGACAGCAACCGATTCCGCCTCCCAGCGAACCGATGCAGTACCGAGCGATCGGATTAGTCAGGGGTCGCTATCATGCTAGCAGCGAACAATTTACTCAAGGTACGCTACTAACTACAGATGGTGTAGAACTCAATGCCGTCCTCCTAGGCCGGATTATGAGCTTAGTCAAGAATCATCTAGACTTAGAAAAAGAACATCTGTGGGTAGTATATCCACGTACAAGACAAGAAAATGACACCTTGCACATCCAAATCGTCGGAGTTTGGGAGCCAGAAAATCTGGCTAAAAGCTCAACAGATGAGGACGAGTCAGATTTAGAGTTGCAAGAGTCACAGACACTTGATGATGGCTTATCCGAAAATTCTGAATTAAGCACAATTCCCACGATCCCCTCATCAGAAGTAGCTGATGGTGGTTTTTCTGTTCGTGGTGAAGTAGTATACCAATCTTTTGACGCTAAAAGTTTGGTAGTCAAAATTAGGCAGGCTGCACGCAAACCAACTGACAAACCCAAGTATTTCAAGTTGAAATTGAGGGGTGTCCTGACCACCAAAGCCGTAGGAAAATTCTGGGATTTCCAAGCCAAGCGAGAAGCTGATGTTTTAATCGTAGAAAAAGCTGAAGCGATCGCTGACTTGCCCAAAAAACGCAAACCACCATTCAGAGGTGGCCCTCGTGCTGGCGGTAGCGGTGGTGCTGGTGCTGGTGGTAGAAGACCATTCCCCCCCAGACGCAACGGCGAAACTCCGCGTCCCATCAAGAAAACAGGCACAGGCGGAGATACCTCTGTGGTGTCAAAACCTATACCAAAAACGCCTGCTCCTAAACCCATCAAGCGACCGAAACCGACTCAAGAGTAGGGAATTGGGAATTGGGAAGAGGACTTGGGGACAAGGGGAAAGACTTGTTTCAAGTTCTCACCTCTTGTCCCCCTTGCCCCCTGCTCCCCTGCTCCCTGCCCCATTTCCCAAGATCAAAAATCCGTCCTCCGGTCTTGGGGTAGAAAAGATCGCTCCATCGGAATTGGAGAAACTGGCTCTGTGAGGGTAAACGTCCCTGCTTCGATCCACTTTTTCAACTCTAGGGCGACTTGCCTGGAAAAAAACAAACTCGCTAGGGGGGCAGAGCGTACAGCTTTGCCCTCAATAGTGATCCTCCCAGATTTGAGTTGGGCATAACTCACCAAACCAAAAGTAGGGCGAACGCGCCGGGGAATGGAAAAATCTACTATTGGGGCTACTAAGTCTTTATCCTGTACAGCGCAGTGTTCAACTACTTGTTCATTTAATACAGGGAGTGGAACACCAACGCCTAACATCAATGAGGGGCCATAACTTTTAAAGTAACAACCCCGCACCCAATGAGCATCCATTTGTTTGGCATCACCAATTAAAGCTAAAGTGGCGGAAGGCCCAATGGGTGTACGATTAGCTAAACGTTTTTGTAAGGGGAAGTGCTGAGTGCCTTCCCAAGCAACATAACCAATACCGCCGCCTAAAAAAATTCGAGTACCTATACCAACGAGTTGCAAATCAGGATCGTTGAGTAAGGGTGAAATAGCACCGGGATTAGAGTAAACGGCATTCCCCAAACGCGGTTGTAAAGGACCCAGATAGGTGAAGAGGGGGCGATCGCCACCATTTACACCAACAATAAAATTTTGATAAAGATTGCGCGGATTGAATAAATAAAACTGATTAATCGTTTCACGGGTAACTGTAGTTTCAAAACTTGCTCTGGGGTAACAATCTGTTACTTGTCCTTGCGCTTTTACATGTATAGCTTTACCAGCAATCAAATCTTCAATTACATGACCGCCGCCACGTTCTCGGACTTCCTCTCCGTCCGTCGTCTCCACAGCACAACTCGCACCCAAATATAAATCTACTGCCCCAAAACCAGAGTATGCTGGTACGCCATCTAACCAACAACGACGAATTTTGATCGGAGGGTCAGTGTGTCCAAGATTGATAATTGCACCGCTTGATTCCATCGGCTCAAACGTACCAGTGGTAATTACATCAACTTCTTTAGCCGCTTTATTAACACCGATTTCTACAACTCGTGCTTTTAACTCTTCAGTTGTCAACACTACCGCACGTTGGCGGATGATTTTCTCGTTAATTTCTGCAATTGTTCGCATCTTATCAGTGCTAGCGCTTCCTGCTATCTTCCTCTCTGAAGGATATCTTGATAAATCAGAGAATCTTGCATAATTTCCTGTCCAAATAGTTGTCAGCCAATCTCGATACGACAGCTTAACACCCCCATAGGCTTAAAATTCCTCAAAAAACTAATTCAACTATTGCAAAGTACAAATCATATATTTTTTGAGGAAAGTACGCAAATCGTATCAAAAGTATTTTAGTAACTACGTAGGGCTTGCTGGTTAAGACTGAAACCCTTGTATAAATAGTGATTGAAGTCTATAAATCGAACAAAAGTGCAAGGCA
>NZ_JACKZS010000462.1 GCF_014222285.1 Nostoc sp. UCD121 | reverse complement strand
TGCTGTTTACACGTATTACTGTGTAGTAGGTGGGTAAGGTATTGGCAAGCTTCATCTATAAATATGCAGCCATAAATTAGCGCCTGGGTATTGAGTTTGTGCAAGCTGTCAATAGTAATACTAAGGGCTTGGGCCTGAGCTAAACCTGTGTAACCCAAGTCTGAATACATCGCCGTCCGCAAGCGTTCGGCAAGATTTTTCAACAAGTTAACCCGATGTCCATTGTTGAGGAACCGCGCGTCGGGGTTTTGGTCACGCCACCAGCGCATAAGTTCAGTTTTCCCTGTACCCATGTCGCTCCAGAGTACGACCAGTCCTGATTTTGGGAAATTGAAGCTAGGGGATTTCTTCGATTTGTCTGAATCAACTCCGCCAGAATCCGTAGACTCCTTCTTTCTCCAATGTCCTTTTATAGATGGCGTGAAAAGTTGTTCCTTTTCAAGCTCATAAAGCTCAGGCACTCTCAAGCATTTTTCTTCAAGTTCAGGAATGCACAAAGCCTCAGAGAGATACTTGATATTAATAGTGACATCTGGTTTGTATTTGCTAAGTCCCCATTTCTTAGCCCGATACGAGCGCTGGTAATCAGCAAGTGATTTGGCATCATCTATAATTGCAGTTAGCAGGGCATTGGCATCAACACCTCGACCAACTACAAAATCATCAACGCCTTTTTCTGGCCCCGGCAGTAATGCAACTTCACATTCAGAACCTGCCGATTCGATTGCTTTTGCAGTGCGAACAGTGGCTTGGTAAACTGACCACCTGGTTTTAGAAAAAGTTTCGTAGTCAAAAAGAATTATGAACTTGCGCCCCGCCTGAGCCATTGGTACTAAGTCAGGATGCAACCGTTCATCAAAATCCCGTCTTCCGACTCGCCCGTTCCAAATTCCCGGAAGTGCGATCGCTACAAACCCTAAAGAGAGCAAGCAAGCGGCTTTCTTCTCACCCTCGCATAAGATAATCGGAATCTCTGGGTGTTGCTTTATCCACTCCCAAAATATTAATGGATTGAGTTGATCCAGCAAGCGCAATGCTAAAAGTGAATGATAGCGCTTAATTAAATAACGCTTTGCAACTTTGTCCCAGATAGGGTTAGCGACATCGAAGTAGGTAACACGGTTGGGAGTTTTGGGTGGCGACTCGTATTTGACGGGTTTCCCTTTTTGCCAATCAAAGCGCGGGAAGTTGGGCTTAATCCGCCCCCACTCCATCGGTTGCCAGTTCTTAAATGGGTCAAGTGACTGAATCCACGTCCCACCTAGTAATAGGTGCTGATACAGCTTTAAGTATCCATCTGTTACCCGACCCGCATTCTTACGTGGGATTTTATCAGATATGAACAGGAAATCATAAACTGATTCTC
>NZ_JACKZS010000461.1 GCF_014222285.1 Nostoc sp. UCD121 | reverse complement strand
GCATGACAATAACCTTCAAACTTATCACTTTCAGTCCAATCAGGAGCTATAGAACTTATAGGAGCAGCATTTTTCCGAAGTCCAATAACATAGGTTGGCTGTGATTCATTTACTCTTTTTGGATTGTTACTACTCTCTCCCGTCTGTGTTAAACCCAGAGAATTTGAGAATAAGATTACTACAATTACGAATCCACCAACCCAATAGTTTAGCTTCATGGCATTTCAAATGCATATATCAAATTAAAATACAACCGTGATTCTATTTAAGTTAGATTTTATTCTAACTTGGACTTTGGACAAATAGGCATTGAGCCGAGATAGGCATCACCGTGCCGATTATGACCGGAGAAGTCTTGGGGCATGGCTGGGCGCTGTATACAAATTTATTTTGGGATACAGCAGATATACCATGAACAATTCCAGAATTTTAATGCTTTAAGTTGATTGGCTATTTCTAAGAGAAAAATTTAATGGAAATTGCAAGTCATAAACACCCTCGCTACGACGCTCCGCTATCGCCGACTTTAGGCAAGAGGTAGACGAGTGCCTGGGGGAAGAGAGCCTTCTTCAGCAGTTCTGGCTCAAGCCACCAACAGAAAACCCCGGTGATCAACCGAGGGCTAATGTCTGCTGTCTAGTTTCTGTCTAGATGTCTGTCTGGTCTGTCCCTTGTTCCATAAGGTTTCTGTCTAATTCTGTCTGTCCTCTAGGTCTGTCTGCTGAAGGTTAATTTCGATAGTATTTGGATCTAGCCAGACTAAAGACTATTCTCAACCAATTCATTAAACAGTCGCTTCAATTCCTCCGAACTGAACCGTTGACCTTTTACCTTGAAGTTTGGCTGTATCTCAATAATGACTGCCGAGGTTCGGAAAGTGCGCTCTGGGCGTGTTGCAGCAGTGATTGGGCTAGTTAGGGATATAGAGATTTTGTACAAAAATAAACCCCACCACTCCCCGACTTAATTCTTTCGCTCTCCTCACCAATAGCTCATTCATTCACAATCAAGTTATAGTCAATATAACCAAGCATCGCCCCTCTTTTTATTGCCTCATAACTGTTCTTGACGTGCCATTTACTGTACAAATCACTGGCATAACGTTTGACTGTACTAACAGAGAGAAACATTTCTTTGGCAATCTGTTCAAAAGCTAAACCCTGAGCCAGTAAACGCAGGACTTGTATTTGTCGTTCGGTGGGAGAGTCAAGCAAGTTCTTGTCAGCAAAGCTAGGGTCAATATATCTATTTTTATCAAGGTTTTTTAACAGTTTTTTAGCCAGCTTTGGGTCAAGCAGGCATTCATCAAGGTAAGCTCTCTTGATGGCTAGTTCAATCAATTCTACATCAGCACTTTTGAGCATATAAGAATCAGCCCCATGACGAA
>NZ_JACKZS010000460.1 GCF_014222285.1 Nostoc sp. UCD121 | reverse complement strand
AAAAATATCACTTCTGCTTTTGGTGAAGGTGCATTTAACAATCTTCTCGAAGGTATTAAAGCATCTAATCAAAGTCGGTCTGGGCAATTAAATAGCCAAGAAAAAGTGTTCGTGATTGATGCTGGTCAGACAGTACAGGTATTCGTTAATCAAACGATTTCGTTATGAAAAAGATTCTAGCCCTAGCTGCAACATTATTGTTAATTAACTCTCATCAGGTTTTAGCTGGAAGTGTTAGAACTGTTTACTCTCAAGATGTTGATTCTAATTTCCTGGAACTGAAAATTTGGAAAGGTTATGGACTGACTATTAATTTGATGTCTACCGGAGAAGTTATCAAGCAAGTTTGGATTGGCGATCCCTCTAGAATTACTTTTACTTCAAACGGAAACTTGTGTCAGAAAAGCAATGATAATTCTAATGATTCAAATTGCAGCCAAGGAAATGCCACAATTTTATTCTTGCGGCAAATCACACCAATAAAGTTCGCTAATTTAACTTCTTCTTCGGATGGGAATACACAAATAACCATTATTACGAGTGGGTCAGATGGACAAAAACAATACCAATTTAAATTAATTCCTGCTACAGGAAGTCCATCTTACACTAGTCTGATGATTAAACCAGATTCGGCTCGTCCATTGCCTGTAGTACCTGTAGCTAGAATGAAACCGGAAGTAGTCCCAATTAGGTTAGATAAGATACCAAGACCAGTAACAAGACCCCAACAACCAGCAGCTATAAACTCTATATTACCTGGTAGGGGTTTACCAAGAAACGATGCTAACGCTCTTGCTTATGGTTTAGCGATCGCTCATAGTAATGGTCAAATTCAAGAGGGTTCAATAACTTGGAAAAAAGCTCAAGATGCGATTAAAATGCTACGTCAGGGCAAGAGTAAAGAAGAAGCTATCTCGCGTTCTGGTGTTAAGGAGGAAGTTTTTAATCAGTTAATTCAGTGGGGGCAAAAATAATGAGTCAAGATTATTTGTATTTGTGAAAAAGGCATCAAAGAATCTGGACTAATTAATAGTTAATTAATCAGGAGATTAAATGAAGTTGAAACAATATTTGTTAACAGCTATATCTTTAATTCCATTTATATTACCTGCGCCATCAAAGGCACAGACTCCGACAACTACCTATTCGCAAGGTCAATATGTTGTCCAAGCTCCTGACTGGTCACGAATTACATGGGATAATCTCCCGCCTGTGCAACAGCCAGGATATCTAAGCATTTCACAGAATCTCGTTTCGCTATTTGGATATGACCCGTCGCGTTCCTGGTCAGCAGGAGAAAAAGTTGATTCTGTTGGGGAGCAATGCGATTTTGTGAGGTCTGGTCAAAAACAAGCGATCGCTAAAAATTATATTTAGGTACAAGGTGATTTT
>NZ_JACKZS010000459.1 GCF_014222285.1 Nostoc sp. UCD121 | reverse complement strand
ATTCGAGTACGAGGCATCGCTGTACACCGATTTTACTTCCCCTAAATAATACTATCTATCGCAACTTGGTATTACTTTGTCTCCACATAAATTTCTCTACCAAACTGCCTAAATTCATCATCGAGATAATATAGCGAATTTCGGATTGCTTGGCGTAGTTGACAAGCGGGTTCCAGGCAATCACGCTCATAGTCCATTAATGTTAATTCTAAATGAGGATAGAGAATTTTTAGAAAACCTGATGCTGATTTGAGAATAGCATTTTGGTCACGAATAGTCACATTTTTGGCAAATTTAGTATGCTGTTCTACATAGAACCTGAAGCGATTATCTTGGCGTAGAGATAGTAATACTTCACCAAAAAAATCCATTTTTAAACCAACTTGAGAAGCTATCATTTCTTTTTGAAACTTCGGAATTTTCCAGCCGGGAATAATACCAGATAATCGGTTTAATAATGCAGTTTCAGCAAAAAACTTGGGGAGGTTAGCAATTAAATTATCTTCATTGCGTGGTTCTAATTGATCGTCTAATTCAATATTAGCTAGCATCACTAACCCGCAGTCACTAGAAATATCTGCAAAACCAGAGCGATTATAACGACCACTAGCAAGATAATTTTTAAGTGGACCAATCACCTCTTCAGGATTATCGAAGGTTAAACTTTGAACTTCATCTAAAACCACAACTTCATGACGACCGAGTAACCCAACTTCTTTAGTTCTGCCGTTGATAAATAATTGGGCAGGAGTAACTTTACCACCACTAATTAAAGTAACTTTACTACTGATATTTTCAAAAAAGAAGCTTTTTCCAGTACCTTTAGGAGCTAATTCTATGACATGATAATTAGCTTCCACTAATGGTAATAACCTAGCCAAGATCCATGTTTTTGCTTCCTGCTGATAACTCGGATGCTGGGGGTTAAAACCCATTGAGCAAAATATTAAATCCCGCCATTGTTGTGTATTGAATTTTGCCCGACATTCGGCATAGCCTTGTAAATCAACTTGTGAACATTGAAATGGTTCAAAATCCATCACTTCCACTTTGCCATCGGGAAGCATAGCCAGAGTAATTTTGCCCCATATCCCTTGGCGTAGCAGTATTTTATAACGTTCGACAATATCAGTCGCAATGCTACATTCAGTCAAATTTAATACAGGAATTTGTGCCAATGGTTCAGGAATTACTTTTCCTCTCTGTTCTAATTTAATGCGTACCTGCATTAAAGCAATGAGTTTTCGGATTTCCCCTTGAGTAAGGTCAAAAATAATTTCATTCCGGTCATCTTTACGGGGAAATGCTTTTTTAATAAAGCTATTTAGGGCTTGCTGAAAAAGTCGTATTTAAGCCAGATCAAGAATCAATTAACAATGCTTGTAAGTGAAAATATAATTTA
>NZ_JACKZS010000458.1 GCF_014222285.1 Nostoc sp. UCD121 | reverse complement strand
GTATCAGTATTTAATAATAGTAAAAACTCCCCTTTTGCTACTTTTGCACCAGCATTATTTCCTGCTCCAAAACCAACGTTTCTTGGTAGTTTGATTAGTTTGATTCCAGGGAATTTATTATCAACAATGTCTTTACTATTATCTTGAGAATTATTATCGACTAAAATAATTTCACAGTTATCTTTAGGAATAAATTTTTCTAGAGAATTCAAACAGTTTATTAATACATCTGCACCATTATAGTTAACTAAGATAATTGATACTGAGTTAATTAATTGTGTGTTCATTCTTACAGTCTGTCATATAAAAATATCAATTACCAAGTTTTACTAATATTTCCAATCAAGCCTCGATAAGTCCCTAATAAACAAGCCCATATTTTTAATTGTTTATCTTCTAAATCATATAGCATAATAAAAACAATTTGAAGCAGCATATATTTTATTCGCCGAATTAAGCTAGTGAAGTGATAGTAGCCTTGAGAAAAGCGAGTTTCTAAATAACTATGATTACGACATATATAGTAATAACGTAAAGCTGAATATTGTTGGATGTAGCGATATTTATTCAGAAATTTTACTTGAATAGGACTACCAAAATTATGGTGCATACTAGCTTTAGTAGCAATTAGGTTATGAAAGCCTTTTTGTCTTAGTCGCAATCCATAATCAAGGTCAATACCATCAATAAATAAGTCAACACAAGGAGGAGAAATAGTTTTAGCGGCAGCTAATGAAATTAGAGATCCTGATGTAATTGGTGAATCACATTCATAAAAATCAACACTACTATTATGTTTAAGTGCTAGAAAATGATCCTTAAAAAAAACTGCACCTTCTATAACCTTATTCGTTCTAGGATCAGAAGGAGTAGGAGCAATAATACCAATTTTATAATTATCTTGTTGAGACAGTTGATAATAAGTTTTCAACAAAATCTCTAGACAGTTTGCAGCCGGAACACTATCTTGATCAAAAGACCATAAAAAGTCATATTCTTGTTCGATAGCCCATTCTAATGCTTTTGTTAAACCTTCAGCTATTCCAATGTTATTGGGATAATGATGGATTAACAATATTTGATTATTGTCATTAAGTAATAATGCTTTCTTAGAGTTATCTACTATATATATATATGTAACTTTAATTGATTGAGAGTCAATAGCTTGAATACACCTATTAGCAGATTCTTCATCTTGATAACAAGTTATGTAAGCTGCTACTTTTAATTGCATATTTATGTTATTAAACAGGATTAATCGTTACGTAAAAGTCATATCATATTTAAATTCCTAAAACCCAGACAATTACCATTTACTTCACTCCTTTTGTAAAATACATATAAACTCAATCTCTTCTTCATTCCTTGTAAAATGAATTATATTAAATGGCAAATTCATAGAC
>NZ_JACKZS010000457.1 GCF_014222285.1 Nostoc sp. UCD121 | reverse complement strand
GTGTAGATAAAACAGAACTGCTTGATTATATTTTAGGATATAATAAAGGCTTAATTAAGGTTTTTTTAGGAGATATTCAACAAAAAACTGAGGAATCTCATAAAAAGATTAATGAAGTTGAAGTAGCTTATCAACAAAATGTAAAAAATAAATTTTTGAAATCTTTAAAACTCTTTGGTCTTTCACAAGAAACCTCAATTGAAAATAAATTGCAGATTAAATTGCGGCAAATAGCAGATCATATTAATTAATTATACAGTTATCTAGCTTTTAAGGGATTTTTAGATGTTCATCGACACTATTTATAGAATCCCCGAACCCTTCCCCTACATTTTTCGTTGAGAAGTGTCGATTGCTTACTGAAAAAGGATTTTAGGTATGCGTTTTACTAAATTAGCTCTATGTCTTAAGGTAGAATGTGTCTGGAATTATACTAAAGTTTTTATGCGAATGACAAATTTTTGATCTTCGCCTAATTTTTCTGCGGCGGGGTCGGCAAAACCTGGAAATGCCTATTGTCTCGTTTACCCTGCCGATGCCCTGCTCTATAAAGGTTTTAGAGTTTTTATATGTATATAGTATAGTTAAATTTGGCTGTAGGTTTATACCCCGTCGCAAATGGCATCTGGACATCAGGCTGCGTAAGGGGTTAAATAAGAGGGGCCGCTTCTCTTTGTAGAAGTGGAATTAATGGAAACCGAATATCAGCAACGGAGAACTTGATTTGACCAGTAGTCGCTTCTCTTTGTAGAAGTGGAATTAATGGAAACTTGAGTCTTGTCGCTCCATCTTTATCCTCTTTCTTCTCAGTCGCTTCTCTTTGTAGAAGTGGAATTAATGGAAACATCCCCGCATTTTCCAGCAAATACTTGCACGCTTTCTGTGCGTCGCTTCTCCAATAAGAAGTGGAATTAATGGAAACACAAGCAGATACCACGCCAGTACAACAATCTCGATTCAGACACCATAAGGGTTTAAATAAGAGGGGTCGCTTCTCTAATGAGAAGTGGAATTAATGGAAACAATATAGCGAGTTCAGCAAAGCGATCACACCAGATTGGTCGCTTCTCTAATGAGAAGTGGAATTAATGGAAACATTGGCATCAATAATTGTGTAGATTGACCTTCTACAAGTCGCTTCTCCAACGCGAAGTGGAATTAATGGAAACTTGCCGGACTCAAAGCCTACCTCAAGGATGGCTGGGTCTCCACTAATTTTGTGGAGTCGGATTAATGGAAACTGAACTAGGCAGCTACTACTATCCTCCATTGTGTTGCCACTAATTATGTGGAGGCGAATTAATGGAAACTCATTAATGTCGTTAGTGCCCTCTTTCATAGGGCCGCTAAACATTCATAAACTATGTGGATGTAAAGTAATAACTCCCGGTTCGCCCATTTTTTAATGAGTTAGGAAAAGTAGATAGTCAAAAGTATACCGAAGGACATATTCCCAAAA
>NZ_JACKZS010000456.1 GCF_014222285.1 Nostoc sp. UCD121 | reverse complement strand
GCCCACACGGAAATTGAAGTTACCCAAATGGAGGCAACTGATGCCATTTTTGAGGCGCAAACGGCGGGGATGACCGAGCAACAGAAGGCAGATTACATTAAGCAGCTACGTGAGATGAAAACCCCTTATCTGCAAGGGAGTCAGACTTTAGCGGGGACGATTGACCCGAACGACAAGGTTACTGGATCTGAGCCAGGAGCGATTGCACCACAGGACAATAAAACGGCATGGGTGCAAAACCTAATTAAACAAACTGCCCTTATCTGGGGCAACCAAGGGGGCGGTAAATCTTGGCTAGCCCGTTATGTAATCCAACTCAAAAAACAAGCCGGCTACCGTGTGATTGTCCTTGACCCCGACTCGAACCGTAGTGAATGGCGAGGAGTTGAAAGTTACCACTCCTGGGATGATATTGAACAGCAGATCCGCGATTACGTTCAAGAATTAGAATCACGGTTAAAAACCTTTAATAATTCATCATTGAGTGAGTCGCAATGGCGGCAGAAACTTTGGGCATCAGGTAAAGCTTTATCCCTAATTTGTGAGGAGGCCACCACATACGGCGACTTCATTAAAGATGCAGAACTGTTAGACAAATTCGGCAAGCTGGCACTAACCAAAAGCCGTAAACAAGAGATGCCCATTACTGTCGTAGCTCATAACAACACCCAGACGTGTTTATTCGGGATTAAGGGATTACATAATCTTGTTTCTAAGATGCTCCAAGTTGAATGTTTGGCGGAAGTAGATTCAGTTACACTACAGCCTTCATCAACGGGGAAAGCTAAGGTAAAACTCGACAGTTCTAACGAATGGCTTGATGTTAATCTGCCCAAAATGACAGCAAAAATATCTGACTTTAGCGACGCTCTCCCAGCAGAATCTAACCCCAATCCCCCTATCGACAAAGCCACTTTAGAGCGGATTTATGAACTGGAATTCAATCTTGGTAACAAAGCAGGTGACACCCAATCTGAACCTAATAAATTGTCACCCCAGGCGCAAAAGCTGTATGAATATCTCACCAGAACTGAACGAATTGAAGCTGATGTAAGAGAGTTCAAAGGCAACTTTAAAGTGAACGGTGAGAGATTTAGTGTTGAGCAAATCAAGGGCTGGATGTATGAAATTGTGGGGGCAGGATTGGCGGACTGGATAGCCGAGGGTGTTATCAAGCTCAATCAAATTTAGCCGCTTTGGTGTCCGCGTGTCTGCTCCCAAAAACCCCCTTTTTTCGCGGACATCGGACACTAGACACCACAGACACTAAAGCTTGAAAGCCTTGTATAGCATAGACACCAGCAGACACCACACCAGACACCGCCCAGACACCAAGTGTCTTAAGCGTGTCCGCTAGACACCAATAATAAATCAGTCAATAAATAGCCATTTATTATTAGAGGATTATCAACATCATGCTGAAAATAGTAATTGTTGAACCAGAAACATTCACTCTCTTAG
>NZ_JACKZS010000455.1 GCF_014222285.1 Nostoc sp. UCD121 | reverse complement strand
AGATCATCGTTTTAACCAGCTATTTGCATGACTGACATTTACCTCAGCGTGGACGTTGGTGGGTCGCAAACTAAGATAATTTATCAAGTGGATGACCAGACTAAACCAAATTATGTTCTGCTGCCACCAGCGATAGAAGAGATTACTAAGGATAAACTCAATTTTTTCATGGAACGCTTGGGCTGGATTGGTAGCCCCTCACCAGACCAACAACTGTGGGTTGAGTGGAATAACAGAGTGGTGGTGTTGGGTGAGTTCGCGGCTAACTTTGATCCGCTTGACCGCATTAAGGAACTCAAATATGAGAATGCCTTGTGGAAAGTATTGAGTGCTGTTGGCTTAATTGTTGAACTGAGCAACGTAAAGGTGACAGCGAAAAAACAAATTAACTTGGAGTTGGCGTTACTTCTGCCGTGGAATGAGTACAGCGATCGCCGCCGCTTTGAAGAACAGTTACGGGTGATGCTGGCTAATTTTACGGTACGCAAACAATATTTAAAGGTGAACTTAGAGCGTTTCTTGTGCCGTCCTGAAGGTGGGGGATTAGCAGCACTGCGAATCAAACAGCAGGGGGTAGACTGGTTACGCACTTCCCAACTGGCGGTGTTGATGTTTGGTCACAGGAACACGACAGCACTTTATTTTGACCGGGGGCAACTGAAGCTGGGGGATAGTCCACTGTTGGGCTTTGCCAATATGCTGGATATCGTGCTGGATATGACTAGCGGTTTAGACCGAGAGCGTTTATCTTCGGCAATATTTGATGCACGCTACACGATTATTAATAAGGTCTACAGCAAAGACCGTAATTGCTCGGCACGCCCTGATTGGATAACTTTTGACCGAATACAAGCCCTAGCAAGTGCGAAAGACCCCACTTTAAGACAAAAAGAAATTTCTCATATTGCTGATGCAATTAGAGTGGCAACAGCCCAATATTGGGATAATCTATTGCGGTGGATGGACAAAATATTACCCAGACCGTTGAACGAGGTAATCATCGGTGGGGGCGCTGCTTACCATGTAGAAGTTGAGTTAGAGAAGTATTTTAATTGTGCATGGCAACTCAAGAAAATAGATACGTATAGCAGTGTTTACGAGAGAACTGGTGAATACATCCCCAAAGACGACAAATTGCCAATGATACCGATGGTTTGGGGTAGCGGTTTTATAACTCAGGTGCAAGAAACTTTTAATTTAGATGAAGAGCAAACGTACAGGTATAGTACGTCAGCGCGTTTGGTGGACTGCTTTGGGATGTTTGATTATTTGTTGGGGATGGAGACAAGTCAATGAACCAAAGCAAAAAGAAACGCAAGTCTTTGAGTTTGCGGCTTCAACCTTATGAGGGTGATGTTTTAGCGGAGGTGGTTGATTACTTGAACTCGTTGCCCAAGGATGAGGCACAGCGTAAGATGGCTGATATCTTGGTGGCTGCTTTCTTGCCAGTGGCGCGATATTCGAGCGGTAATTTTACA
>NZ_JACKZS010000047.1 GCF_014222285.1 Nostoc sp. UCD121 | reverse complement strand
ATTTTATTCGCGTCAATCATCCGCGAACACTATTTTCTTTGTTTTACCCTCTATTTCTCCTTAACCGAGCAGTATTGGGATAGATTTAGGTTTTCCTTCAGGATCGCGCATTAATGTCCATCGGCTTTCTACAACAATTTCTTTACCGGATTTTGTCACTTTAGATAACTCACCTTGCCACGAGCCACTCTCAATTACACTTTTTAGCGGTGCTTCCAGTTGGTGCTGGGTTCTTGGTGGGTACAAAATTTCCCGGAGGTCTTTTCCTATAACCTCTGTAGAGAGCCAACCGAACATCCGCTCTGCACCTTTATTCCAAACTAATATTTGAGATTGTAAATCTTTAACTAAGATGGCATCGGTGGTGATATCAAGGAGAGCGGCTTGTTCGGAAATTTTTTGTTCGGCCAGCTTGCGCTCAGTGACATCCCTAGTTGTGCCGATTATCCGAATCGGTTGACCGATTTCATTATAGTAAGCCTGACCTTTGCAGTTTAACCAGTGTAGGCTGCCGTCGGGCCAGATAATCCGATACTCTATAGATCCCTGTCCTTCCTCAATTATCTGAGCCATATTCGCAGCTACAGCTTTCTGGTCTTCTGGATGGATTAAATTGAGATAGTCTTCAACGCTTGGACACAAGGTGTTGATCGGCAGACCATAAAGTAGCCCCATATTGGCAGACCAAATAGTAGTATTAGCGATCAGGCTCCGATCCCAGATACCCATTTGGGCTGCTTCGGTAGCTAAACTCAATCGCGCTTCACTTTCTCGCAATGACTCTTCGGCCAATTTACGCTCGGTGATATCTTCGGCGATGCCACCATAAAACTGAACTTCTCTTTGGTCATCATAAACAGTAAAGCTCCGATCCCAAATCCAGCGCACCGATCCATCAGGTCGCAAAATTCGGTATTCTGCTGAAGCTGGCTCACCACTAAGTTGTTGCTTTGCTGCTTTGGTGGTTAGCTGGCGATCGTCTGGATGAACGTTGTCTATCCAGGACTCAGGTTGCTCTAATAAACTTTCGCAAGAGCGACCCCAAATTTTTTCATAGGCAGGACTAACGTACAAGGTTCGGAATGAACCTGGGCTGGCAATCCAGATAACTGCGTGGGTATTTTCGGCAAAAGTGCGAAATTTCTCCTCGCTTTGCTGTAGTGCGGCTTCGGCAAGTTGGCGTTGGTGTAACACGGCTTGCTGTTCAGTAATATCTCTGCCTACCCCTTGGATTTCAACAACTTCTCCTTTGTCATTATGAATTGCGATCGCATTCCATTGAAACCAACGAATACCTTTAACTGTAAAGATCAGTCGCTCAGAATTAGTCAAGGGTTGGGATGAAGATCCTAAAGCTGTGATATTATCCATCACTTGAGGTAAGTCATCTGGGTGAAAAAATTGCCAAAATGACTGACCATGATACTCATCTTGTTTCCAGCCAAAGGTTTTACAGGCAGCCATGTTAGCGAAGGTAATCTGCCCCTGTAAATCAATGCTGATAACTATGTCAATTTGACTTTCTACTAGTTGGCGATAGAGGTTTTCGCTTTGCCGTAATGCAAATTCTGCGCGTTGGCGAACGGTGATTTCTTGTTGCAACAAAACGTTGGACATGGCAAGTTCTGCTGTCCGTTCCGCTACTCGTTGTTCTAATTCATCGTAAGCTTGGCGCAGTGCTTCCTTTGTCTGTTGACGTTCGCTAATATCGCAGAGTAGCCAGCGCCAGCCAACAAGATTCCCTTCTGAATCGTACATGGCAGCAACTCTAATTCTAGCCGGAAAAGCTTTACCTTTGCGTGGTTTTAGGGAAATTTCCCACTCGTGTAACTGCTGCGAATTATTTAGTCGGGCGCTAAAAGCCTGACGGTCTTGATGAGCAATAAATAAAATTAATGGTTTGTTTCGCAAATATTTTTGCCGGACAGCCAGCATGGTTGCTGCCGCTCGATTAGCCTCTTGGATAATCCCTGCTGTATCAGTTACCAAATAACCATCTGGAGCAAATTCAAACAAATCCTGGTAACGTTGGCGCTCCAATTCTACTAGCTCACGGGCAACAGACAACTCTTCGTTTTGTTCGCGTAGTTCTTCTTCCACTACTTGGAGTTCTTCGAGAGCTAGCTGAAGTTCCTGATTAACTTGCATGATTTCAGCCGATTGTGCCTCAACCCATACTTTTAAGTGATTTTGAGTTTGGCTGCGGACTTGCTCTATCTCAATTGGCTGATTAACCCGCCTGAATTCATCTGTGGGTTTTTGTAAATATTCTTGCAAGCCTTCAACGACCCCAACCATTTTTACCAAGTCAAATGCTTGTAGCAGGCTAGTCTGGGTAATGATTCCTAGTAACTGTCCGCGATCGTCCAAAACGGGCAAATAGTCAGTCTGATGCTGACGCAATAATGATAAGGCAATAAAAATATCATTAGAATCTGATTGTCTAAGGGTAACTACTGGCTGCGTCATCACTTCAGCCATTGTCAGCGTGGATAAGTCTACTCCAGAAGCTATAAGTCTGATTACATCTTTTTCTGTAAAAATACCTAATAATCTTCTTGCCTCCAAAACGAAGATGCAACTAGTTAGTGGTTGAGTTCTAAAGCCTAAATCTAATGAATTTAAACCAATAGGTGCATAATTGCTAGCTATTTCTTGACTCATTAAGGCAATAGCTTCGACTACAAAACTATCAATGTTAATCGTTAAGGGAGAACGATTAATAACATTAGTTAAGCTAGGTATGTTAATCAGACGATCGTTGAATCGCATAGTTAATTCGTCAATTCTAATAATCTTTTTGATATCAGTACGAAATCATAGAAGCTATAGTAAGCAAATTGTTGAAAATCAAGAATTATTCTGCTGCAATTGCTAATCAATCAATTATTTGCCCTGTAAACCTTACAAGACCTAACACAAGCGACACGATACACAAGTTAGTAACTAAACCAGGAAGTAGATAGAATTTTAAAATTGCTAAACTTATTCTATTGTCAAATTAGAGATAGATGATCTGCTATCTCAAGAGATTACCCTAATTGATGGTCTTGGTAGTCTTATGAGTATGAAATCTTTGAAATTCATTGAAGAGTGTAAAGATTAAAACCTTGCTCCCGAACATTTGTACTTTTGGCTTTTATTGATAAGGCTCCAGCCACACTTTCAAGAGACAGAAGCCCTGAAGGAAAAGAGTTTGACATTTTTATTCAATCATAGCGAGTT
The DNA here is from genome assembly GCF_014222285.1 of Nostoc sp. UCD121. Taxonomy (GTDB): domain Bacteria; phylum Cyanobacteriota; class Cyanobacteriia; order Cyanobacteriales; family Nostocaceae; genus Nostoc. The sequence goes on along the minus strand of NZ_JACKZS010000047.1, from coordinate 37,579 downwards.
GCAGGCCACCAGTCAGGCTGCTCTTAAGTCCCATGTTTATAGATAATTAGATAATTTCTCAATAGCCTAAAGTTATTACTTAAAAAGTATGTATAAATATTGCAAAAATATTAAGTATCTTAAATTTCTTCACAAGTTCCTCATTTTTTTAAACTATAGTCAAAATATAAACAAGTTGTTTTAAATATCTACGTGCTTGTCAACTGACATACTCTGATTTGCAATAACACTTTTATTAACAGGTTTGAGAACAATATGAATTACTGCCCTTGCTGTTCAAGCTTACTTTTAGAACATATACGCGGTGCAGATAGTTACTGGTTTTGTCGCCACTGCTGGCAAGAAATGCCAGTTTATAAACTGAACGAATCTAGTTTATTCACCGAAGCTGTCATAGGGAAAATACCTAGGAAGTCTCAAAAAGAAAAATGTAGAAATAATACTGTTTACGCAGGCCAATGGCAACCTATCAAAGAATGGATAGGGCTACAAGATTTATCTGCCTAATCTCAGCTTATTGAGATTGGTTTGGTATAATTTGACTCTAGATAATTTCGACAAGTAATTGTCATAAAATGTAAGGCTGTAGTTCAAGCATGAGGTATTAACTGACACGGCTAGAAATATCAAGTCTAAAAAAGCTTGGTTTTCGATTGTTATCTCATTTATCGCCTCTACATAGGAATGGCTAATAGATGCCTTACCAAAAAGGGGAAAAGAGGAAAGGGTAAGGAGGAAAGAAAGGAAAGGATAAAGAACTTTATTTCAAACCCCTGCTTTTAAGTTGCAAAAAAATTGTAGGTTAGGGAGCCACTGCGTTGCGCTCCGCTCCACCCAACCTACGTCTACCTCTAATACACTATTTTGCGTAGAGCGTCCACTACGTGCATTTCAAAAATCAAATACTAGTCCTATATCTTGTTTAAAACCCCCGACTGAATTCGAGGGTTTTAAATGCTGAAAAATGAATTTTTAATTTTGATTTTATCGGGATACTGCTAATGGGTTACTGCTTCTAGATACAGCCTGTATCATCTTCCCAAGATTCATGATTGAGTAGGTCGATAATTCTATCTCTGAGTAGAAATTCGTTTTTTTCTAACTCAAGTTCAAAATTAACCCAGTCACGATGAGGAATATATTTACATAGTGTATAAATCGGCTGCTGACGGTTAACAAGTCTCTTTTTAACAAGTTGAAGTGCTTCTTCCTTGATAACTTCGATGTCGTATTTAACCGTAGTGTTCATAGGTTGTTCCTTTATTTTCAATCAAGGAATTCAGAATCAAAACAATAATTTCTTTGACTCTACCTTAAACTTATCAAATAAATTGGCGAAAATTGTGAAGAATCAAGACATTAACTCTTGCTGGAAGTTAGATATCTCAGTAAGATACTCTTTGAGTTTCCCAGTATACCCTCTCAAGAGAGATGTTTGCAGAGTAGAAACGCTGACAGAAGAAGCTGTAAATATCAAATATAGATACTCTCTGGGCGACTTGCCAAAAGGTAGGTTAGGGTAAATAGCATTCTCTACAAAACTTATACTATGCTTTTGAATCTTGATAAAGTTCGTCAATATTTTCCTGCACTAGCTGGTGAATGGACTTTTTTTGATAATGCTGGCGGTTCACAAACTCTAAAAAAAGTAGTAGATAGAATTAGCGAATTTCTCCTAAGTTCTGATGTCCAGTTGGGAGCTTCTTATGCGGTTTCCCAACTTGCGGGAGAAAGGTTAGCTTTAGCGACTAGGGGAATGGCTACTTTAATTAATGCCAATTCTTCTAAAGAAGTAGTGATGGGCCCATCTACGACAATGATGTTGAAAGTTCTCTCAATTTGTCTGGGTCAAACCTTTACATCTGGCGATGAGATTATTGTTACTAATTGTGACCATGAAGCCAATATTGGTGCTTGGGTGGCTTTGGAAAAACAAGGAATTAAGGTCAAAGTGTGGCAAATTCGCCCAGATACCTTAGAATTTCATTTAGCAGATTTAGAAAAATTGATCAGTCAGCGCACCAAATTAGTAACATTGACTCATGCTTCTAATGTTCTGGGAACTATTAACCCGATTAAAGAAATTGCTACATTTGTACACGATCGCAACGCAATGATTTGTGTAGATGGTGTAGCTTATGCACCCCATAGATTGGTTGATGTACAAGATTTGGATGTTGATTTCTATGCTTTGAGTTGTTATAAAGTCTACGGGCCACACCATGCCTTACTTTATGGCAAAGAAGAACATTTATTAAGATTGCCCGGACTTAATCATTATTTTATTCAACAGACAGATATACCTTATAAATTTCAGTTAGGGAATGTCAATTTTGAATTAAGTTATGGAATGTTAGGCTTATGCGATTATTTAAGTGAATTAGCACAACTGCACTACGGCGATAAAACTGCACCTGATTTGAGAAGTCAGATGGTGCAAGCATTTGATTTAATTAGCATACATGAAGAAGAAATTAGCGATCGCCTCTTAAGCTACCTCAACAGCAAGCCTAATGTCCGAGTAATTGGCCAATCAAAGGCTGACCGAGAATTCCGTGTACCGACTATATCTTTTGTAGTAGATGGAATGAATAGCTCAACCATTCCGGCAAAAATTGACCAACATCATATTGGGATTCGCTACGGAGACTTTTACGCTAAACGGCTTATTGAATACTTGGGGTTAGCCTCACAAGGTGGAATAGTCCGGGTGAGTATGGTACATTACAACACCCTTGAGGAAGTTAACAGCTTGATTGAAGCTTTTGAGCAGTTATTTTAAGAATGGGAATTGGGCATTGGTCATTGGTGATTAATCAATAATTCTTCTTCCCCTGCCTCCCCTGCTCCCTTGCTTCTTCCCCATTCCCTATTACCCATTACTAAGCTGCAAAACTTGCACTTGTTCTTGTGGAGAAATTAATGTTTTACCCACTGGGAGAACAGCTAAAGCATTAGTTTGAGCCAAATTAATTAAATTTCCAGAACTGTGACTACCACCAGCTTTGTGAAATTCATAAAAACCATTAATTAAATGCAATTTACCCCAAAGGTAAGTTTCCCGCTTGCCATCAGATCGCAACTCATCATGCGATCGCACTTTCAAAAACCCTGGTTCCCAATCTTCAGTAATTCCCGAAAGTTTCTTGATTGCTGGTAGCACAAACCGCCAAAATGTCACCAGTACAGCCGCAGGGTTTCCTGGTAAACCAAAGTATAGGGCTGAGTGAGGAGAGACGCGATTAATCGCGTCTCTACTAGGGAAAGTGGCGACAGTAAGGGGTTTCCCTGGTCTCATTTCCACAGATCGAATGTGGATTTCTGCTTTTAGAGACTCTATAATTTTGTCAACATAGTCATAATCTCCCACTGAGACACCACCAGAAGAGAGAACTATATCAGCGATCGCCACGGCATGGGCAATAACTCTCTCCAGAACAACTGGATCATCTTTGACAATGCCTAACAGTATTGGTTCTGCGCCACTATCCTTTACCAAAGCTGCGATCGCATACTGATTAGAATCCACAATTTGCCCTGGTTGTAACGGTTGTTCAACATTCACCAACTCATCACCAGTGGAAAAAATTGCCACACGTGGACGGCGGTAAACATTTAATTGCGGACATTGTGCTGCCGCCAATACAGCTATTTCTGAGGCATTTAACTTAATTCCGGCTGGTAACAGTTGTGTTCCAGCTTGGTAAAAAGATGCTTTGTGTCTGACAAATTCTTGCGGTTTTGGTGCAGCCAGGATAAATACGCGGTTTTCCTCGCGGCGTGTCCTCTCTTGTATGACTACAGTATCCGCACCTGCTGGAATCACCGCACCTGTGAAAATCCGCGCGGCTTCCCCTGATTGAATCCTAGACTTGGGTTGATACCCAGCCGGAATATCTTCAACAATCTCTAAAACGGCTGGTTGTTCCGCGCTAGAGTGCTGCACATCTTCGTACCGAACTGCGTAACCATCCATTGCCGAATTATCCCAATGGGGAAAATCTAGTGGACTGGTGACAGGCATTGCCAAAATCCGGCTATCGGCTGTCAATAAATCTACAACTTCTGTATCCCGTTGACAATCCAACGGTTGTACTAAATTTAAAATAATTGCTTGTGCATCGCTGACTGATACCATAGCGATCGCCTCCGACTGTTTTCTTTATCTCTCTGACCAATTTTAGATTTTAGATACTTCGACTTCGCTCAGTACAAGTTTTGGATTTTGGATTGAATTTCTCTTTGAGGGTAAATCCTAAACTCCACACTACTAGTAAACCTATAATTATGCTTCCTTCGGGGACTTTGGATACCTGAACGGAATTGTTACTCAAATCTAATATTTGCTTTGTCCCTGCTGCATCTCTATTGTTAAAACCAAATTCTTTAGCTAGAACCTCATCGCTAAAACCTTGGTTTATAAGTGCGAGATTATTATTCAGCCATGTGTCGCCAGGAAGTTCATCATCCTTACCAACATCAAAGGGGCCAAAGATTTGCTCTTTGGTGTTATCAAAGTTAAATCTCAAAAAGCTGTAGTTAGACACACCATTAAGCACTGGTGTGAAACTATTTATGAGAGTACTAAATGGATCAAAGAAGGAAATTGAGAGAGACTGCAAGTTCTTCGTAGCTCCCAAACCTGTTTCCGAAATGATGCTGGAAGCAGTTGTTGTGTCGTAGTTAAATGAACCTTTAGCTGAATAACCAGTGTCTCCCTTCCAGTTAAAATTAAACTCAGCAGCATCAGCTAGATCGTGAGTGGTTATAGCGATCGCTAATACTAAAGCAGTAGTCGCCACCATCCCAATAGCTTTTTTAGCGAACAGATTTGTCATAGATACAACTTCCAAATAGGTTTTACAACAAAACAATACAATATTTTCCAAAAACAGACTCTTGTGGAATGGGCAACATGAATGCCCTAATTATCGAAATTTTCTGTGTAAGGGTTTAAAGGCCAAACCCAAGTCATCACCTTAATATAAAAAGCAGCAGCAATCATTATTCTCCAACCCCTAAATAAAAATACTTATTTTGTATGACTATCGAACGACTTCCCCAAAAACACTATCCCAAGGCTGAAATTGGGCGGCGAGGTATGGCATTAGGGCTTGATTTCCTTGGTGTCTGGTTAGTCAGTTCCCTACTTGGAGGTGGCGATATTGGGATTCAATTTGTGCAAATCCTAGTTTTTGTCATATTTTGGCTGATTTTGCGGGTGCTAGTGGTATACAACAATCAAGGGCAAAGTTTAGGGCGTTGGGCGTTCGATTTAAAGGTGTTGGAAGTCGAAGATGGGGAAGTTGTGGGCAGAATTCCAGATTTGCTCTCGCTGGTGAAGCGAGAATCGATCATCGGCTTGGGTGCGCTTTTGGTGTCAATTGCCCTAAGCAATATTAGAGCCAATCCCACTGCTATACTGCTAGTACTTCCCCTAGCAATTGATTGTGCGACTGCCTTCTCTGATACCCAGATGCGGCAGGCTTTACACGATCGCTATTGTGGAACTTTCATTGTTTCGTCGCGTCGTGGCTACTCACTTGATATAAAAGTTAAAAGATTAGTTGAAAATATGCGGCGGAATGTGAGAAGATAGTCATTTGTGTTAATTCTCTTCAGGCTTCACTGTTTGTAAGATTATGGCTAAGAGTAAAGGTGCCCGCATTATTGTGACACTAGAGTGTACTGAGTGTCGGACAAATTCAGATAAGCGTTCTGCTGGTGTTTCACGTTATACCAGTACCAAGAATCGCCGCAACACCACTAACAGGCTAGAACTGAAAAAGTTCTGCACCCACTGCAACAAACATACCGTTCACAAGGAAATTAAGTAGAGATGAGTTATTTCCGTCGTCGTCTTTCTCCGATCAAGCCAGGAGAACCAATCGATTATAAAGATGTTGATTTATTGCGTAAGTTTGTCACCGAGCGGGGTAAAATACTGCCACGGCGGATTACTGGGCTTACGTCTCAGCAACAGCGAGAGTTGACATTAGCAATTAAACGTTCGCGGATTGTGGCCTTGTTGCCATTTATCAATGCGGAAGGCTAAAACAATTTTGGATTTGGAATTTTAGATTTTGGATTATTAAAGAGAATGTCCAAAATCTGAAATCTGAATCAGAGAGTGTAAAATAGATTGCTGCATGAAAAACGGTGGATCTAGGATTTAACACCAGTTATAAAATCCAAAATCTAAAATCTAAAATCTAAAATTATTAGAGCGCGAGAGTTGTGGAGAAGGGCACGCTAGTTGAATTTAGGGTTCAAGGCGATCGCCGTCTGGGGATCGTAGAACGTCCAGACGGTAAAACCCGCTGGTTTGTGGTAGACGAACGTGGTCAATCCCACAGTCTCGCGCCTAGACAAATAACTTATACAATTACCGGACAAACTTACAAGCCCTCTGAGATCGCGAGCTTTTTAGAGCAAGTCAACCCTTATTTAGACCCATCTAGCTTAGAGGTAGCTTGGGAAATACTGGTTGAAGATGGGGAAACAATCACCCCAGAGCTGATGGCGAATCTTTTATTTTCGGAATCAGCCGCACCTCATTGTTACGCCGCCTATTGCTTGTTATCAGACGACAAACTTTATTTCAAGCAAAAAGGAGACGCTTACGAGCCGCGAACTGCTGCTCAGGTGGCAGAACGTAAGCACCAGATGGAAGTAGAGGCATTAAAAGCTAAAGGACAGCAGGAATTTTTAACTCGTGTTGAGCAGGCGCTCAAAGGCGAAGCAGTAGAATGGCAGCGCCACGATCGCCAGCGTCTAGAAGGACTAGAAAAATACGCAGCCTTACTTGCTGACACAGTGCGGACGGGAGTTAATTATGATTCATTAGCTCGCGCTTACCCGCCAAGCGCTCCAGTATTAGAAACGATGACTATGCTGGGACGACCCACAACGCCCCAAGGGGCTTTTCAACTATTAGTAGATTTGGGTTGCTGGAGTCCTTATGAAAACTTGTTCCTGCGTCGTTCTTCAATTCCGATTCAATTTCCTAATAAGGTGTTAGAAGTGGCGCAACAGCGTTTGGATTTCCCGCCGATTGACTCAGATACAAACCGCCTTGATCTGACTCACCTGAAGGTTTACACCATTGATGATGAAACTACCACAGAGATCGACGATGGTCTAAGTTGGGAAATTCTGCCCGATGGACGGGAGCGCCTGTGGGTGCATATCGCCGATCCCACTAGATGGTTAGTGCCGGAAGATGAATTAGATTTGGAAGCCAGAAAGCGGGGCAGCACAGTCTACTTACCTACGGGGATGATTCCTATGTTCCCAGAGGTATTGGCAACTGGGCCAATGAGTCTGATCCAGGGACGGGTTTGTTGCGCCCTCAGCTTCGGAATTATTTTAGGTACAACTGGGGGAGTAGAAGATTACAGCATTCATACCAGTTCCATTAAGCCGACTTATCGCCTTACCTACGAAGATGTAGATGAAATGTTGCAATTACGGGTACAGGCAGAACCAGAAATTGCTGCGATCGCAAGTTGGGCACAGAAGCGCAAAACTTGGCGTTACGCTCAAGGGGCAATTAGCATCACAATGCCCGAAGCGATGATCAAAGTCAAAGGTGACGAGATAAATATTGATATTTTGGACGATTCCCCATCGCGGCAAGTAGTCGCAGAAATGATGATTGTTGCCGGTGAAGTTGCGGCTCGTTATGGTAAAGCTCATAACATACCTTTACCCTTTCGCGGTCAGCCCCAACCGGAATTACCCCCAGAAGAAGAATTACTGCTACTTCCAGCCGGATTCGTTCGCGCTTGCGCCATGCGTCGTTGTATGCCCAAGAGTGAAATGAGCATTACGCCTCTGCGCCATGCTGGTTTAGGTTTGGATACCTACACGCAAGCAACCTCTCCCATCCGCCGCTACAGTGATTTGCTTACCCACTTCCAGCTGAAAGCCCATTTGCGCGGTGAAGTTCTGCCATTTTCCGCAGATCAACTTAAAGAAGTGATGATGAATGTCACCAGTATCACCCAAGAGGTGACGATGGTAGAACGGCAAACGAATAGATATTATGCTCTAGAGTATTTACGCCGTCATCCAGAGGAAACTTGGGATGTAACTGTATTGATGTGGCTGCGAGAAGACAGCAACTTGGCCCTAATTTTGATCGAAGATTTGGGTTTGCAGTTACCAATGGTTTTCAAACGTTCTGTTAACTTAGGCGAACAGATAGTGGTGAAAGTTAGCCATGCCGATCCGCAAAAAGATATGATTCAATTTCAAGAAATAATTTATCAAGAAGCCCAAACAGCAGCGAATTAAGTAATTCGTAATTCGTAATTATTTGGTGAAACACTCGCGCGTAATTGTCTTTCTTGCTGATCTTGAATTAGTTGGGGATGACGTTTGCGATCGCTGCGAAAAGCTCGGAAAAGCCAAGGCGTATGGAATTGCCGATAGCACACTGCTTGAATGGGGCTAAACAGGCAAAGTCCGTCTCCAACGACTAAGGGAAAATTCAAAGTTTTAAACCCGCCATCGTGGGTTTTGATTGTGTTGACGTGGTTTATAACGGACTATTCAACTTAATTTCCATTACGACAATTTTATTAGTATAATAATGGATCGTGTCGAATTAAAGCTATACCATGCCTAAACTCAAGACTCGTAAAGCCGCAGCGAAGCGATTCCGTGCCACCGGCACCGGTAAAATCGTCCGTCGGAAAGCTGGCAAAAGCCACCTTTTAGAACACAAATCTTCCGACAAAAAACGTAGCATGTCCAAGACCACACTTGTACATGAACGTGATGAACTCAACGTGCGCTTAATGCTCCCATATTTGTAAGTCCTTCAGGAAATAAGTTATGACACGGGTAAAACGCGGTAATGTAGCTCGGAAGCGCCGCAATAAAATTCTCAAACTAGCTAAAGGTTTTCGCGGTTCTCACTCAACTCTGTTTAGAACTGCCAACCAACAAGTAATGAAGGCACTACGTAGTGCCTACCGCGATCGCAAAAAGAAAAAGCGCGATTTTCGCCGCCTCTGGATTACCCGCATCAACGCTGCTTCAAGACAACACGGCTTGAGCTATAGCCAGTTGATCGGTAACTTGAAAAAAGCTGATATCCAACTAAATCGCAAGATGTTGGCACAATTAGCAGTTCTCGATCCAGCTAGCTTTGGCAAAGTTGCGGAACTAGCAAGTCAAGCTAAAGGATAAAGGTGGCAAAGGATGTATAACAGATGTAACAGATGGCAAGTAATTACTCGGTTACATCTGGTATTATCCGCCACGATCTTTTGGATATCTTGCTTTTCCATAGTGGGGACAGGATTCACTGCATCTGCCGCCGAAATGCCAGAAATTCAGCAGCGCGGCTATCTAACTGTTGCTGTTAAAGACAACTTGCGTCCCTTGGGATTTAGAGATGCCAATGGTAATTTGCAAGGTTTAGAAATTGACTTGGCACAGCGATTAGCACTTGACTTGGTTGGGAAAGCAGATGCTGTCAAATTGCAACCTGTAGCGAATCGCGATCGCCTGTCTGTTGTCCTGGACAAGAAAGTTGATTTTGCGATCGCTAGGGTGACAGCAACCGAGTCACGCAGCCGTATAGTTAGTTTCAGTGTTCCCTACTATTTGGATGGCACTGTATTAGTTACAAAAGATCCCTCTGTGAATAAGTTGAGTGATTTGGCAAAACAAAAAATTGCCGTACTTAACAACTCCAGCACTATTGCTCAAGTACGGTTCTATCTGCCAAACGCTGAGTTGGTAGGAGTAAATTCATATCACGAAGCCCGAGAGAAAATAGAAAGTCATACCGCCGTAGCCTTTGCCGCAGATGCTACCGTTCTGAGCGGTTGGGTGCAACAATATCCTCAATATCGGCTACTGCCAACTAAGTTATCAACTGAACCCTTGTCTGTAGTTATGCCCAAGGGCTTGCAGTACGATAAATTAAGACGAAATGTGAATCAAGCGATCGCTCGTTACTTAGAACAAGGTTGGCTCCAGCAACGCTCTCAATATTGGGGTTTACCGTAAATTGGTCATTAGTCATTAGTCACTGGTCATTAGTGAATAACAAATGACAAAGGACAAATCACAAATGACAAATCACAAATAACAAACTTTATAATATTTGTATTTACAGCAATGGATAACAGTCTAGCCGTTGTTTATCTCTCAATTTTGGTGGTTATACTCACAATTGCAGCCGTGAGTGTTTTTCGCCAGATTTTCAAAACTCGCAAGATTGAAGGCTCCTTTGCAAAATTGCGAAAGAAGTTAGAGAAAGAAAAGGGCACAACTCAAGAATATTATGAGTTAGCCAGTATTTATTCAGACAAAAAACTGTTTTCCCAAGCGATCGTGCTGTTTCAAAAAGCTTTGAAAGCTGCCGAAGAAGAGGGAGAAGAAGATATCGCTCCCATTTACAACGGGCTGGGTTATATTTATTTTACCCAAGAGCAATATGACCTCGCAATTCGTCAGTATAAAGAAGCCCTTAAATCTAAACCAGACTACGTAACAGGGTTTAATAATCTTGCTCACGCTTATGAGAAGAAAAAGTTAACTACTCAGGCGTTACAAAGCTACGAAGAAGCACTAAAGCTCGATCCAAATAACCCTATTGCTAAACGCCGTGCTGAATCTTTACGCCGTTTGGTTTCTGCGTAAATGAGAGAATGCAATACGGTTCGATTAAGGCAAGACGCGATAAATCGCCGTTTCTACAAAGGACTGATTATTGTAAAGACGGCGATTTATCGCGTCTTTGTGATCTAGGGCGTGTCATCAAAAAACCTTATCCGAACTGTATTTTAAGAAAATGGGGTATGAGGCATGGAAAAAGTTTATTAGTCTCCAATTACCCTAACCGCTAACAAATTAATTTGGCTTTAGCTTCTTAATTTATCGGGTTTCAAGCTTCGGCTTAGAAATAGATAACTATACGTCTTTTGTAAGAATGTGAAAGATGATTAAGCGGCTAAGGCATTTTTTGTGGCTAGCTATTGCCATAATTGTTTTTATTTCTCTCTCATTTGGATTAATGGGAATATTGACGGCTCAACAGCCTGCGATTTCTCATCCTCTCGCTTCGCTAACAGAGGCAGAAATTAATACAGCTGTTTCGGTCATTCAAAGAGAAAAAACTTTGAGCGAAATGGCAGCTTTTCCACTGATTGCTTTACAAGAACCAGATAAAGAAGAAGTTCTAAAATTTATACCTGGTAAAGCTTTCGCAAGAAAAGCTTTTTTAGTAATTTATGAGCGATCGCAAAACAAAACTTATGAGGGAATTGTTGATTTAACAAGCAAAAGCTTAAGTTCCTGGAAAGAAATCCCCTCTGTTCAGCCTGCGATCGTCGCTTCAGAATATGAACTGGCAACTCAAGCTTTTAAATCAGATCCTCGATGGCAAGCAGCGATGCGAAAGCGGGGAATTACAGACTTCAACCAAGTCAAAATCAGTTGTTGGTCTCCAGGAATCCTGAGTAAACAGGAAGAAGCAGCAGGAAACCGTCTTTGTCGGGGTTTATTCTACTACAAGGGCGAAAGCGAACGCTGGAATTATTACGGTAGTCCAATTGAAGGAATATTGGGAACCGTCAATTTGAACACAGGTAAAATTTCTAGTTTAGTGGATAGGGGGATAGTTCCTTTTTCTAAGGAAAACTGGAACTACGATGTCAAGTCCTTGGGTAAATTACTTTCACCACTTAAAGCATTAAAGATTCTGCAACCAAATGGTGCAAGTTTCCGGCTCAATGGCAATGAAATTAGCTGGCAAGGTTGGAAGTTCCGCTATGTAATGCATCCCCGTAGCGGATTGGTGCTGTACCAAGTGACACACAACGACGGCAAAAATATCCGACCAGTTTTATACCGCGCTAGCTTATCAGAGACGGTAGTGCCTTACGGCGATCCAAATCCCACTTGGTCATTCAGAAATGCCTTTGATGTTGGGGAATACAATTTTGGTTCCCTAGCAACCACGATGGAATTAGGTAAGGAAATTCCTGAAAACGGTCTTTTAGTCGATGCTGTGTTTGCTAATGGCGATGGAGAACCTTATGTCATGCCAGGAGTTATCGGCATATACGAGCGAAATAACGGTATGCTGTGGAAGCATTATGAGTATGGCACTCAGCGTAATGATGTTCGTCGTAGTCGAGAATTAGTCATGACGATGACTGCGGCCATTGACAACTATGATTACAGCATTAATTGGATCTTTCACCAGGATGGGACTTTGGAAGTCCAAAATGAGTTAACAGGTATCGTACTGGCGCAGGGAACGGCTGCTCAAAAGCAATCTGAGGATGATTCCTATGGTCGGCTAATCGCTAAGAATATCTTTGGAGTAAATCACCAACATTTTTTCAATTACCGCCTGGATTTCGATGTAGATGGTCAGGCTAATTCTGTGATGGAAATGAACGTGAAAGCTTTGCCAATGGATGAGAAAAATCCATTAGGAAATGCGATCGCAATTACAGAAACCCCACTCACAAAAGAAACGGCTGCTGTGCGCGATTTGGATCTGAAAAGCAGTCGGGAATGGATGATTGTTAGTGCCGATAAGAAAAATTCGCTAGGGGCTGCACCTGGATATATGCTGATGCCTGGTGGAAACTCCATGTTTTTCCCAGTGGAAGGCTCAAAAATCCGTCAACGGGCAGAATTTGCGACTCATCACGTCTGGGTAACAAAATATAAACCTGCTGAACTCTATGCTGGGGGCGATTATCCCAACCAGACTCAACCAGGACAAGGTTTACCAAAATATATTGCAGATGATGAACCCTTGATGGGTGAAGATATCGTGCTGTGGTACACAATGGGCGTAACTCATATTCCGCGATCGGAAGATTGGCCTGTGATGCCTGTTCACCAAGTTGGCTTTAAGCTAGTCCCTAGAGGATTCTTTAGCCGGAATCCAGCGATAAATTTACCTGAGTAAAATATTTGTTGGCTCAAGTTTCCTTCCTTCAGGTTTTTTGTCATGTCTAAAGGCGGTAACTTGAATGCTGATAAACTTATATAGGTCAAATACTGGCACTTGTTAAATAGGATATCTAATGAACTTTCCAGAAATTAATATTCCCGGTAATGGCAAGCTGCACGCTCGTTTAATTACTTCCTTGGGTGAAATTGTAGTTCGTTTGGAAGAAGAGCGAACCCCCAACACCGTCAAAAATTTTGTCGGTTTAGCAACCGGAACAATCGACTGGAAAGACCCTAAAACTGGTGAATCTGGTAAGGGAACTCCAGCTTACGATGGGGTTCGCTTTCACCGGGTCATCCCTGATTTTATGATTCAGTGTGGCGATCCCCTGAGTCGTTATCAGGATATGGCTAACCGATGGGGTACTGGTGGCCCAGGATATCAATTTGAGGATGAGTTTCATCCTGAATTGAGACACACTGGTGCAGGTATCCTGTCGATGGCTAATGCCGGACGCGGTACAAATGGTTCGCAATGGTTCATTACAGAAGCACCAACGCCTCATCTTGACAACAAACACAGTGTTTTTGGTGAAGTTGTCCAAGGTCTAGATATAGTCAACAAGATCGCTAATGTGCCCACGACTAGAGATCGTCCGAATCAAGAAGTGGTGTTACAAAAAGTAGAAATTTTTCGGCAGTAATTAACACCTCTCTAGTACCGCAAGGCGGAAGTCAAAAGTCAAAAGAATTGTATTCCAAGCTTTTACGCCATTTGAAATGGTATGTTTATTTCCGCCATGTTGTACTAGTGTTATTCCCCTCTTTTTTCCTTGTTTAAGGAAGGTTAGGGGGGATATTGATACTACAACCTGATTCTTTACAAACATCCTCTCAGAGGATATTTGTATTTTTTGAGAAGTTGTACATAAATTTTATAAATTTATTGGTGATAGTTAATACTATCTCTTTGTCACGCTGCGTAATACCCTTTTAACTTCTTTCCTTCTTTCTTTCTTTCTTTCTTTCTTTCTTTCTTTCTTTCTTTCTTTGTGCCCTTTGCGTCCTTTGCGGTTCGTTCTTCTTTCTTGTACTTAAATCTGATATAGCGCATCTTCATACAGAATTGGTATAATATACCGCCCCACATTGAAAACAAATTTGCCGAAAAATTAAGATTTATTTTAAAAAAGCAACAGTAATATTGTTAAATTCAGAAGCTAGATTCCAATGAGGAACAAGGTTTGAGCGATGCCTAAACCTACACAGCGCAGCTAAAATCCTTACAAGTCTTCACTTCATCAGGGATACAACTTTTGAGACAATCAGAAACGATTTAATAATAATCAAGCACTTATAGTCCACTCTTATCGGACTCCGTGTTATTTCTGTTGAAAAGGGAGAACACAAACATGAAATTGGCTTACTGGATGTATGCAGGCCCAGCCCACATTGGCACTCTGCGAATCGCTAGCTCTTTTAAAAATGTCCATGCGATCATGCACGCCCCCATTGGCGATGACTACTTTAACGTCATGCGCTCAATGCTATCGCGGGAGAGGGATTTCACTCCAGTGACAACCAGTGTTGTTGACCGCAACGTTTTGGCGCGTGGTTCCCAAGAGAAAGTGGTAGATAACATCGTCCGCAAAGATGCGGAGGAACACCCCGATCTGATTGTGTTAACTCCCACTTGCACCTCTAGCATTTTGCAAGAAGACCTGCACAACTTTGTGGAACGGGCGCAGTTGGAAGCGAAAGGAGACGTAATGCTGGCGGATGTGAACCACTACCGCTACAACGAACTCCAAGCCGCCGATCGCACTCTGGATCAAATCGTCCAATACTACATTGAAAAAGCCCGGAAGCGGGGCGAGTTGGCTGAGGGCAAAACAGCAAAACCCTCGGTTAATATTATCGGTACTACTACCCTCGGTTTCCACAATAATCACGACTGCACCGAACTGAAACGGTTGATGGCTGACTTGGAAATTGAGGTAAATACCTTGATTCCTGAAGGCGCTTCGGTGAATGATTTGAAGAAGATGTCCCAAGCCTGGTTTAACCTAGTACCTTACCGTGAACTCGGTTTAACCACCGCTCGTTACCTGGAAGAACAATTTGGCACACCTTATATAGACATTACTCCAATGGGCGTAGTGGAAACTGCCCGTTGTATTCGCAAGATTCAGCAGGTAATTAACGCTCAAGGTGCAGAAGTTGACTACGAAAACTTCATCAATGAGCAAACCTTGCATGTATCTCAGGCTGCTTGGTTTTCCCGTTCCATTGACTGTCAAAACTTGACTGGCAAAAAAGCTGTAGTTTTTGGCGACAATACCCACGCCGCCGCCATTACCAAAATTCTGGCGCGAGAAATGGGGATTCATGTTGTTTGGGCTGGAACCTACTGCAAATATGATGCAGACTGGTTCCGCGAACAGGTGAGCGAGTATTGCGATGAAGTGCTAATTTCTGAAGATCATGGTGAAATTGGGGATGCGATCGCTCGTGTCGAACCCTCTGCCATTTTCGGCACCCAAATGGAACGCCACGTTGGTAAGCGTTTGGATATTCCCTGCGGCGTAATTGCTGCACCAATCCACGTCCAAAACTTCCCCATTGGTTACAAACCATTTATGGGTTACGAAGGCACGAATCAAATTACAGATTTGATCTACAATTCCTTCACTTTAGGAATGGAAGATCACCTATTAGAAATCTTCGGTGGTCACGATACCAAAGAAGTAATTACTAGAGGAATTTCTGCTGATTCTGATTTGAATTGGACAAAAGATGGTCAAGCAGAATTGAATAAGATTCCGGGATTTGTTCGCGGTAAAGTGAAGCGTAATACTGAGAAATTTGCCCGCGATCGCGGTTTCAAAGAAATCAATGCTGAGGTATTATATGCCGCGAAGGAAGCTGTCGGAGCGTAGTTTTGGAATTAGCAATTAATTAAATTAAAGGGTGTCCTATTTGGATGCCCTTTTTACTTATATATCTCTGATTTTCTCATCATGGATGTAATATGCCAATCCGTCATAATTTCGTAGCTTTAGAGCAATTTAGTATTGTTGGCTGCTAAATTAAAAATAATAAATTGCTTATAAATAAAGCTAATGAAAATGCCATCAGGTTTAATAATTCAAGATGAAAAAATAACTAAATACCTACTTGCTTATCAACCTCAAAGTGATAAATCAAGATATCTAGCTTTAGCAGGATATAATCTTGATAACTGGCAACTTCTTAAGAACGATATAATAAATGCTGTAGAAGGTTCTGAAATTGCAAAAGCCACCCCTAGTGATTGGGGGACTCAGTTTGAGGTTAAAAGCGAGTGGTCTGGGCCTAGTGGTCGATTAATTAAGGTAATTACTATCTGGCAACAAGATGAAGAAACAGAATTTGTTAGATTTATAACACTATATCCTGATAAATCACGGGAGAATTAAACGATGATAACAGCTAGTTTATTTCAGTGGGTAGAACTGAAGCAGGATGTTCCTAACAGCCCTGTAAAAGCTGGTGATAGAGGGGTTGTGTTGGATCATCTGCATCCTACTAAAACTCAACAAGAGCCAGGATATATTTTAGAAATATTTAAAGACGGTGAAACTCTAAATGTAGTTACTGTGCCTATTTCCTGGGTTAACCCTCTACCTGAAACCTGGGGAAGTATTGAACATGATACAAGACAGACAGTTTAATACAGCAAAAATCAAACTCATGGCTGACTATGGATGCTATCCACTATGGTGGGTAAGTCCTGAGATTGGCAACATTAACCCAGAAACATTGCCATTAATTCAAGAAACTATTAAACGCTTGGACAAATGGGAAGAAATTTACAATGCAACATTAAATTGGCAAGATCCTACTAACTCACCAGAGTTGAGTACAGAGGCTGAAGCGGCTTTTGAAGAAGAAGGAATTAGTCTGTGGAAGCAACTGTAAAGAGAACTTGTACCTCATTATCAAGTTGTTTATTTCAGTGAGCTATTAGGCAAAGTTTTAACTCATCCTATATTTGTCAAATGTGAATTATAAGTTTGTACGTGCTATTCAGTAATAATTTCAGTTAACAGAATATAAATCAAGTGCAGCACTAACAAATTTAATTGCGATCGCGGTTTCAAAGAAATCAACACTGAGGTGTTGTACGCCGCGAAGGAAGCTGTCGTTTTTAATCCAAAGGTAATTATTGCTTTTGGAAGAGAAGTTTAAAATTTTCTTCAAAGTCATAATAATTTACATGGTAAGCCAGTAATTTATATCAAACATCCAACTTACCACTATAGAAAAGATGAAAAAGATTCTAAAATTGGAATAATTAAGTCAGAAGTAAGAAAATATTTAAATCCAGATTTTACTGAACAGTGTAACTCATAGCTAGTCTCTTTCAAAATAGTTTTTTGCCAGATTTGAACTAGGTATGGCTTTACACATAATTTGAGCTACTTTTGTTATATTGCTCGCTATTTAATTTCTCTGTGTGCATTTCTGTTTATAGAATAGCTGCTTCCCCTAAAGCTCAATTTATAGGTTACTGGTGGTGTAATTATTCCAGCCGATTGGGTATTAGGATTAGCGCAAACAAAATAAGTACATCCCCGAAAGATCAATTTAGGGGTTACTAATGGTATCGTTTCTGCATTTGATTTGGCATCAAGGTCAGGACGATAGGAAGCCCCACGGTAGATTAAGTTATAATCTGGTTCAGACTTGGTAACTGGCTCTTGTGGATATTGAATTTCGCTGCTGACTACCTTGCTTGTATAGTATTCGGAGCTTGTACTGATAAGAATAAGAGTTAATAGTAGAAGTAAAATCTGCCAGGGAGCTAATATTAAACCCAAAATTAGGCTAATAGCTGCAAATACAGCTACTAAATGCGAGATTTCATTATTACTTTTTTTTAATAAAAAATAGCCAGCAATGAAACAAGCACACGGTAAAATTGAAAAATACAAAGCCATATTTCCTACATTGGTAACTAAAAGCAAAGGGTTTATAAAGTAGATTAAACTTTTCTTAAAAGTTGTTGTCTATTTTACCTCCAATCAGCTTTTGAAGTTACCGTGCTACTTGAGTAAAAGTTAGAACTTATGCAAAAGTAAAAGCGGTAGGGGTAATTCATTAATTGCCCCTACCTGATTTGATTCATTGAGATATGTCACATCCTAAACATGAGGCGCGATCGCAGGTGGATGCTCCGTGTAAAGTCTTTTATCGAAATAGATGAAGTTACCCTATGACGATACCTGTAGCAACCCCTCTAGCGATCGCATTCCTTAACGCAGAGATTTACTGATAAATAAAAATTAAAATAGAACAAATATCACAATACAAAATTATTACTTTGGGGATCTAATAGGCAGAATAACCTACTAGAGGCTTAACCGATGTGTCTCCCGTGACGAAGTAAAAAAAGCATCATAAAAGCCTAGCAATCTCGCTTATAGAAAAAAAACAGATGCGTGCTAATGTTTTAATCTCATCGTCTTCTCTTCGGGTCTTTCCCTATGCATCTGCACTATTTACACCCCCAACACCTTGAGGAATTAGTCAAGAGTAGTGGTATAGACTTACACTTAGTGCAACTCAATTTTAGGTCGCTCCAAGGTGTAACTGCTTATGAGTACCTGTTGATTTCTGAGCTACTTCCCCGCACCAATACCGGAATGGTGAAAGCTGGCTGGTTGCAGCGTTATGCTCATATTACTGAAGGGGGTTGGTGGTGTTCCGGGCTAGACCCTCTAAATAATTGGCAGATGATGGAATGGGGATGCTTTAAGCCAAATCAACCCCGACAGAATCACAATGCTAAGTCCATCAAATACGAGCATCCGCCTAGCACACCAACGCGGGTATTTTGTTTGCGGGTAACGCTGCAAGTGTGGCAGCAAGTTGCTGGACGTAACAATCTGGTCATGCCTGAAAATATCACCATTACTGCTGATGGTGAAGCTAGAGGCTTTTGGCAATGGGTGATGCAACATAACATTCCCCTGATTCTCTGCGAGGGTGTGAAAAAAGCAGCAACGCTGTTGACACAAGGATATGCAGCTATTGCTATTCCCGGAATTACCAGTGGTTATCGGGTTGTTAAAGATGAATTTGGCAAAGTTACCCGTCGTCAGCTAATTCCTGATTTAGCAGCGTTTGCAATTACAAAGCGTAGCTTTTATATTTGTTTTGATTTTGAAACTCAGCCTAAAACAATTGCTGCTGTAAATAATGCTATTTCTCAACTGGGTTGTTTATTCCAGCAAAAAAATTGCCCTGTTAAAGTTATCGAACTTCCAGGAATAGAAAAAGGGGTTGATGAGTTTATCGTTGCCAAAGGTGCAACTAGTTTCGAGAAAATTTATAGGCAAAGCGTTGACTTAGAAATTTATCTTGCTCAAACCAAACCCCACACTGAGTTAACTATTCCTGCTGCACTCACCTTAAATCGCCCTTATATAGGTGAAATCCCTTTCCCAACTTCTGGAATAGTAGGAGTCAAGTCTGCAAAAGGAACAGGTAAAACTACAGCGCTGCAAGCCGTTGTTCAGCAAGCAAAACTTATAAATCAACCCGTTTTATTAATTACTCACAGAATTTTACTAGGACGATTTTTGTGCGAAAAAATTGGTATTCAATGGGGAACGCATAAAGAAGATAGGGATAAAAAGATTCATAAAACACTTACCCCCGCTCCTCCCATCCTCCGTTCACTCTCTCCACAGCAATCCCTTGGACTGTGCGTTGATTCTATTTGGAAGCTTAATCCTGAAAATTGGCATGGGGCAATAATAATTTTAGATGAAGTAGAGCAATCTTTGTGGCATCTACTAAACAGTAATACTTGTAAACACAAACGTGTAAAAATATTAAGATTATTCCAGCAGCTAATTTCCACAGTTTTAACAACTGGGGGTTTAGTAATTGCCCAAGATGCTGATTTATCAGATGTATCACTTGAATATCTACAGGGATTAGCAGGAATTAAATTAACACCTTGGGTAGTTCTCAACCAATGGAAGCCTCAACAAGGTTGGGATGTAACTTTTTACGATTCGCCGAACCCAACACCGCTGATTCACCAACTAGAATTAGATTTACTTGCTGGACGTAAATGTTATGTTACTACCGATAGTCGCGCTGGGCGTTACAGTTGTGAAACAATCGAACGTTATCTCAAAGAACGGTTACAAAAATTACGACGGCAATTTCCTAAGACTTTAGTAGTTAGTAGCCACACTACAAACACACCTGGTCATGAAGCGGTTGATTTTATCGCAGCAATCAATCAAAAAATCTCTGAATATGACGGCGTTTTTGTTACCCCTAGCCTGGGTACAGGAATTAGTATTGATGTCCAACATTTCGACCGAGTTTATGGCATTTTTCAAGGGGTAATTCCTGACTCGGAAGCAAGACAAGCATTAGCGAGAGTGCGAGATGATGTGCCGCGTGTTGTTTGGTGTGCGAAACGAGGTATTGGCTTAATTGGTAGTGGTAGTACAAATTATCGCTTGCTATCTGATTGGTATCAAGAAAATCAAAAAGAAAACTTAGCGTTGCTTAGTCCACTACACAAAATAGATGTCGATTTACCTTTAGTTCATGACCCGATTCATTTGCGAACTTGGGCCAAGTTATCTGCACGGGTAAATGCTTCCATCCGCCTCTATCGTCAATCAATGCAAGATGGTTTGATTGCTGATGGGCATCAAATTCAGATGCGGAGTAATGCTGTTCATAATAATATTATTCGAGATTTACGGCTGGCATTTTTGGCAACTGATGCCGATGATTTAGCTACCCGCAGAAGATTAGTTTTAGAAATTGTCAAAGTTCAAAAAGATTGGGCGCAAAGCCGTCAAAAAGCTAAAGATATTAAACGCAAAATTAAAGAGATTAAGCAGCAAAATCAACTATCAGTAGCAACTGCTGTAGCTAATGCTAATGATATCGATTATGTAGAATATGAGCAACTATTAGTAAAGCATTCTCTAACTGATGGAGAACGTAACCAAATTAATAAATATGTTCTCAGACAAAGGTATGGTGTAGAAGTTACTCCTTGGCTGAAATTGCAAGATAATCAAGGATATTATCGTCAATTGTTAATTCATTATTATCTAACTCACGAAAGCGAGTATTTTCACATTAGAGATCAACAAGAATGGCATCAGCAATTGTCTTGGGGTGAAGGAAAAGTTTTTCTGCCAGATTTAAAAACTTACACGCTCAAAGTTGAAGCAATGAGAGCGTTGGGAATGCTTCAGTTTCTCGAAGCCGAACGAGAGTTTACCGAGAGTAATCCAGATTTAATAATGCTTAAAAATATTGTTTTTCAGCATAGTAAGCATATTAAAAGGGCGCTTGGTATTAACTTAGTCGGAGAAAAAGAGCAGGTTTCGGCAATAAAAATACTCAGCCGCCTCTTAAATTTGTTGGGCTTGAAACTAAAGCGGGTCAATGATGTTTATAAAATCGACCTAGAAACGCTTGATGATGGCAGGGAAAGCATATTTGCTGTTTGGCATCAACGCGATGAGTTGATGCTGGCTCATGTTAAGAGTGTTGGCTATGATTTACCTGATTATTCTTCAGATTGGAAGTTTGAAATTATTCAAACCCAGCCTCATGCCGCAGTGGTCAAGTAAGAGGTAAGGGAGACGAATGTAGTCGGAGCTTATACCCACGATTGATTTAAGGCATCCAATCTTTAACATTTGGTTGTTGCTCTGATAAGTAAGATTGCTTTAGAAAATTAAGATTGTGAGAACCTATCACAACCTTAACAAATGGAAACGATCGCTATATTTTACTTATGAACAGTAACGCTCATCTTTGGGCGAGATTGATGTTTAGTTTATTTTGCTATGTACTAGTTGGCTTCTTATTTGCCTTAACTCCACTTTGGGCTGACGCTTTTGGGATGAATGCGGCTCTAGCTAATGGCAAAGCTTTAGCTTTATCGAGAGTTAGTTCGATAGTTTTGGCTCTAACTTTAACTTGGAGTTTGGCTTGGAATCGGGTTGATGTTATGAGTTGGGCTGAAGGTTTTGGTTGGGCTTGGATCTTAACTTGGGGTGTAGGTTTAGTTTTAGGTTTGGTTATGGGTGGCGGAATAACCTTGACTCTAATTTGGGCAATAGTCGTGGGTATAGCTTGGTCTGGCGCTTGGAGTTTAGTTGGAGCAAAAAATCAATTACTCTTGTCTTTCAACCAGTTTCACACTGTGCTAATTTTGGTGGGAACCGCAGTTTTCGGCTTGGGTTTGGGAGGGTTAGGACGTTTGATTATTTCATTAATGAGGACTTAGACGATGTTTGACGACAAGGCCGGAGCAAAGGAAACGTATCCAGCTTTCCGTTACGCTTCTACGCCTTACCATCAGTCATAACAATTACCAATTTCTACTTTGCCTTCACCCGCGCCTGCTTCACCATTGCAATGAGAGTTTGATGAGCATCTTCTGCATCCACTAAAACATGATCAAACTGAATGCGAACTGGTACAGCTTCACCATTGACTTGTGCTGTCACATCCATACCTTGTGCATCAATTGACAACATTTTTGCTGCGCTCGCATCTGTTACACCACCAAAAGTTTTAGCGTAAAGAACTATGGCATCAGCATGATCGTCATTCATGTGCTGGCAGATGCGCGAACTAATCTCAGCAGAAAAATCTTTAGACATTGTTGGGGTAAAAAGTTAGAAATACAGCAACAGCTTAGATTTTAAGCTAACGCGAGTGGAATTTGCTAATTTTCTTTCCTAGCAGTAAAGACTGTCAATAATACTCTATTTTCATCATTAATAATATTTATTTCTGGAATAATAATTAAATTAAAATAAAACTTAGTTCAGTATTTTTACCTTTCATTACGGAAACCAGACAGCTTAAACTGTAGCAGAAGTATTAGCAAAACTATTGAAGCTAAGAGACAATGAGCGAAACTAGCCCCAGACGAATAGTAATTGGGGATGTACATGGGCACTATGAAGGTTTGATGACTTTGTTGGAGGCGATCGCCCCCACGTCAGACGATCAAATCTATTTTTTGGGAGACTTAATTGATCGCGGGCCTCATAGCTCACAAGTAGTTAATTTTGTGAAACGACATAACTACCCATGTTTGCTGGGAAATCATGAGCAGATGTTATTAAACATTCTGACTAATGAAAGAACTTCCTCCCCGACGATGCAAGCATGGTTGTACAGTGGAGGGCAAGCTACCGTAGCCAGTTACCACGAGGCTTCAATCCCCGATGATCATCTGGATTGGTTCAAGAGTTTGCCTACATATCTCGACTTGGGGGATATTTGGTTAACTCATGCTGGGGTTGACCCTTCTAAGTCGGTGACAGAACAAACTGCCGATCAACTGTGCTGGATACGAGAGGAATTTCACAGCATCGAAAAACCTTACTTTCCAGATAAGCTTATTATCATTGGTCACACAATTACTTTTACTCTGCCTGGTGTTTCTCCTGGGAAACTGGCACAAGGACAGGGATGGCTAGATATAGATACTGGCGCTTATCATCCCCGGAGTGGCTGGTTGACCGCACTAGATGTCACGAATAACCTAGTTTATCAAGTTAACATTTTTAAAAATTATATCCGTGCCCTGCCTTTAGAAGAGGCTGTAATTACCGTTAATCCAGCCAAAATCAAAGTTGATCGCCGCAATAAAAATTAAACAATATTTGAGATGAGGCGGAGGGAAAGATGTGGAAGATGAGGGAGATAAGGGGAATAAGCAATGCCCAATTCCCCATTCTCCATTCCCTCAAGACCTTACTAAAGGTCGAATATTAGCTTTATAACTAGCATTATCCAGCCCATAATTTGCATTACTAGGTTGGGAGTTAATTGCACGTCTGAGACCCTCAATGCGATCGCTAGTTCCGGGGTGTGTACTCAAAAATGTCGGAGTAGAACCACCCTTTTTCAGTAGCTTTTGCATAAAAGAAACCATCCCAGACTGGGCATACCCAGCGCGTGTCAAGGTTCGTAGCCCTCTTTGATCGGCATCAAATTCATCTTGACGACTACGAGGACGATTCAAGGCAAGTTCTACACCAATATTCACTGCTGTATTGCGATCTAAACCAGTTGCTGTTGCTAAACCACTAGCGACTGCCTTTTGCCGCATCTGTTTAACCAAATGCTTCCCGCCAATATGACCAATTTCATGGGCGATGACACTTGCAAGTTCCGCTTCATTGTCTGCGGTTTTCAGCAAACCTGTGTGGACATATACATAGCCTCCTAAAGTTGCAAAGGCATTAATCGCATCATCTTCAACGACTTGGAAGGTAAAGGGAAGGTTGGGGCGATCGCTATTAGCTGCTAAACGCCGACCAATTTGTTCTACATAGCGATTAACTTCAGCATTCCGGTAAAGTTTGACTTGACCCCCTAGTATTTGCTGATTAATCTGCTTGCCAATATCAGTTTCTTGGCGATCGGATATATTAGAAAGCTGAAGTACCTGGACTCCCTGCAATATAAGAGGCAAGAAGTCTAAAGTTCTTCCAGGCAAGGGTGTACTCAGACACAAACTCAGGGCGACTACCACTGAAATTAGGGGATAAAACCAGCTACGCCGCCACACACGGTAACTTGCAACAAAACCTTTCCAATTCAACATAATACGCTTTAAAGATTATTTCGGGAGAACATAAAGTGATGGGATAAATTATGAGACGGATTTAAAGTATTCTAAGTTGCATTCTTAACTCAAGAATAAATGAGTTGTGATACAGGTAATATTTAAGCAAATCTACGGAATTGTGGGGGTCTAAAGATTCTCTCTAGAGATAGGCTTAAACACGAGATATTACTTTCTGGGTGCATCAGTCTTAATGGACAAAAGCTTGAGGGTTAGCGATCGCACGAACTCGTGATAAACTGTCGCATAACCACAACGCCCAGCCACTTTGAGTTATTACCAAATAGGGAAAATTGCCGTTTCCATCAAAAACCTTCTTGCTACAATCAATTACTTCGCTATTACCTCGGAAAATTTTTTATGGCTATTTTAGATTCAAAAGGTCGCTTGTTCGGCAAAATCAATCTTCTAGATTTAGGTGCTGCCTTAGTAATTCTGCTAGTTATATTTGGCATCTTTATCTTTCCTGGCACTTCTGGTTCTGTTGCCCAAGTTGGTGCGAAAACAATACCTATAGAAGTAGATTTAGTCGTTCGTGGTTTGAATGTCCGTGACCCTGAACAATTATTTAATCAAGGTTTAAAAAAAGGTGGAAAGACTAATGTGATTATCCGGAATCAACCTTATGGGCAGATTGAAATTAAATCCATTCAACAGCTACCTAGAACAGTCAATGTTTTCCAACCTGATGGCACTGTTAAAGAATTACCAGATCCAAAAACCAACAATTTTAGTACAGATTTGCTTTTGACTCTAGATGGTAAAGCCCAGGTTACTGACAATGGCCCCGTTCTAGGTAACAGTAAAGTTAAAATTGGAATGCCATTTGAGTTGGAAGGCTTTAATTACAACTTCAATGCAACTGTTATTGATATCAGATTAAAAGACAAATAACATTCATCTGCTCATCTTCAAAAAAGAGGCTGATAAACCGAATTTACTGTAATCTAAAAAACTTCGGTTTATCTGATTCATTAATGTAAATTGTAACTAATTAGCAGCTCTCGCTTGAAACATCAAATATGTTCCTCCTAATTCTTCTACAATTGTGCGTGTATTGGCGATCATCATTTTCTGATAAGTATCTGCCTCGGTATCTGGTTCACCAAGCCCCTCAACATATAACTTTCTATCAGAAATTTTAACTTCAGCAGCTTTCGCTACAGATTGAAGTGAATTCTCGTTAGTTGCCGCGTCAGAGAAAATTGTTGAGACTTGAGTTCGTTTAATATTTGCAACCAAAGTTTTCATTCGTGTTGCTGTTAACTTTTCGTCAGTACTAATACTTTGTAATCCTCCTGCTAATGGAATACCGTATGCTTTAGCGTAATAACTCAGTGCATTAGATGTTGTAACTAACTTACGTTTTTTGGCAGGAATACTCGTAATTCTTGACTTAATCCAACTATCTAGCTGAGTGAGTTCATTTGTAATTTTTTTGGTATTGCTGTTATAAGTTTCTGCATCACTAGATTCTAATTT
Organism: Nostoc sp. UCD121; assembly: GCF_014222285.1. Taxonomy (GTDB): domain Bacteria; phylum Cyanobacteriota; class Cyanobacteriia; order Cyanobacteriales; family Nostocaceae; genus Nostoc. The sequence goes on along the minus strand of NZ_JACKZS010000047.1, from coordinate 11,478 downwards.
TCTCAGATTACTATTAATTACCTCCACCATTCTGATAGCATTCTTGGTATTGTGCCACAGATGAGGATTAATTAAATTCTTGCCGTCTTTCTGAAATTTTTGTGGCTTAGATACCGCAAGTTGCCCAACGGCTATTCTCGGTACAGTGCTTTTAGTGGCTTTAATTAATTTGATCAGATTTGGTTCTAAATTATAGCCACTATAGAGAATAAGATTAGCTTGCTCAATGGCTCTACGATCTTCCGGCTTTGGTTTATAAGTATGAGGATCGGCACTAGGGTCAATTAAGCAGGTGAGGTTCACTGTATTCCCGGCAACTTGCTTGGTTAAATCACATAGTACACTTGTTGTTGCTACAACTTGAGGAAGGTTCTCATTTACCGGGCTGGTAGTTTGAGTGAATGCAGTTCTTGCAGCTTGATTTCCACACCCAACAAATCCAATTGTCAAAGCAACTAAAATGGCTCGGAAGTAATTAGTTGATGGTATTTTTTTTGACATCCTTACCTTCTGCTGGATATAGAGAAAAAGTAATCATTATTAGTAACGAATTAGTGAAATACCAGGGAGAAGCCTTCAACAAGAAGGTTAAGGGAGGAGGGGCAAGCCATCGGCTAGGAAAATTGTATAAGGGAAGAGGAATTAATAGACTCTTTCCTTTCCCACTTTCCTTTTATCCCCACCGCACATCCAGTAATTTGAAGCACTAGCGAGGTTTTGCAAGCAAAATGTTAGTGAACTTCACGCAACAGACTGGAAAACTGGTAGAGGTAATAGCACAATAATAAAAGCGATGCTGAGGAGCCTCCAATAAGGAGTGTAGTTCTCTCACAGGATATTGAAGGGGCTATGCCATTGTGCTTAGATGCCGCAAAGGTCGCAAATTGACTAAGATTATCAGGTTAAGGAGTGAAACGTAGTAAAACTGGGGCTTTTTAAGCATACGGGTTGATTTCGCAAACCGAGTCATGAATCTAAGGCAATTGTAGCTGTGGTTTTGCGAGGTGTGGGCATATAGTTGTTACAAAATTGGTGAATTGGCGATTTTTTGGTTTATCCCAAAAAATCTAAAATCTAAAATTCGTAGTCAAGTATATAGAACAATTCCGCAAAGCTGATATTGGTGAAGATAAACAATGGTAATTTTAGTTATCCTCGTTAATACCCTCATTTCGTTGATACTACTCTATGTGGCTTGGCGAGTGTGGCAACTCAAGCAGCAGCTAGCATATATAGCAGATACGTTAACTGTTTATGAAAGTTGTACTCATACAGTATTAAATAAAGCACCCGAAAATATTTATCTCAGCCAAGAGAATATTTATAACTTACGGCAGAAAAATCAAGCACTAAAAATGCAAATCCAACAAGTGCGACAAATTATCAGTCTACTTTTGCAAGGACAGCAAATTTGGCAGCGTTATTTTCGCAGGCTAGAGTTAATATCGGGGAAAAGAACTGTTGCCAAATGAGTTATGTCAAGTTCACATGAACATTTATAATTAGGGCTGACACAAGGGCGCAAAGATCCAGAGGGAATAGAGAACCAGGGAGTTTTGAATCATAAGTAATTAATGGTTTTAATGTTTAATGAATAAAAGCAACATTTTTGGCTGATATTTTGTCAGGATAGATTAACTGAATAAAATCGGTGAGCCTTACAGGGAGAGAAAACGCACCTAAAATAGGTGTAAGGAGAGAAACAACAATATGTCTAATAACCGTTCTGGAGTATTTATTGGCGGTTTGATGCTGGGAGCTACCATCGGTGCTTTAACCGGTTTGCTCGTGGCTCCACGTACAGGGCGCGAAACGCGTAAAATCTTGAAGAAATCTGCCAATGCTATCCCAGAATTGGCAGAAGATTTATCAACGAGTGTGCAAATCCAAGCAGATCGTCTCTCTGCCAGCGCACTACGAAACTGGGATGAGACTTTAGATCGATTACGGGAAGCGATCGCAGCAGGTGTAGATGCCACTCAAAAGGAAAGCCAAATCTTAAAGCGGCAAACATCACCTGAAGACTCAGATTATCTTCCCCAGCCATTAGAACGCTCATAAATGACATTACCGTGATTGATCCCCTGTTTTGGTTGGGACTCTCCTTACTTCTAGTCGCCACAAGCTTGACTGCGGTTTTAGTGGCGGCAATACCCGCTTTGCAAGAGTTAGCACGCGCTGCTCGCAGTGCAGAAAAGCTATTTGATACACTCTCACGAGAGTTACCGCCCACTCTAGAAGCTATTCGCGTGACTGGTTTGGAAATAACTGACTTAACTGATGATGTGAGTGAAGGTGTCAAAAGTGCCAGTCAAGTAGCCAAACAAGTCGATCTAACCCTCGATAGTGCAAGAATTCAGGCTCAAAATCTGCAAGTAGGTACACGCAGCATCTTAGTTGGTGCGAAAGCTGCTTGGAGAAACTTCACACGCCCAAAACCGACGAGGCGAAATAGCGATCGCTTGCCAAGTAATGAACAACCACCACTAACGTTGCGAGAACGAGAAGTGCTAAGGCAAGAAAATCGCCGGATAAAAACAGAAGTATACCGCGCTAACGAAGGTTATGACGACGCTGCTAACTGGGAAACCAATTTTGATGACGAAGATTGAATTGGGGATAGATTATGGGAACTAGGAACTAGGGCTAAGGAAAGAAGCCGCAAAGCAGAGGGCAAGGGACAATGGGGAGAATAAAAATTATCTCTTTCCCCTCTACTCCCTGCCTCTTGTGCCCAATGCCCTATTCCCAAAAACGCTTTGCTTTGATCCCTTAGATTAGAGTAAAGTAAACAAGTGTAAAGAACTATCATTTTTCCTGTACTCTTTTAAAACAGCTTGTTCACCTCTACCGTTGATATTTGTATAAAAACGTCCATGCAATCTTGTTTTTGGCGACGAATTCTGCTATCTATTGCAGTCTTTTTTCTGGCTGGGTCAATTTGGGTCATGAATTCTCCCCCAGCATTGGCTTATGACAATCCTGAGTTACTCCCTGCCACCTTTACCCCAGTTGTAGACTTAGCTAAATCTCTGCCTGTGCTGCAAGAAGAAAAGCTTGTCAAAGATTTAGAACAGTTTGAAGCCGATACGGGCTGGAAACTGCGAGTATTGACCCAGTATGACCGCACCCCAGGTCGGGCAGTTATAAAATATTGGGGTTTGGATGACAAAAGCATTTTATTAGTTGCCGATTCTCGTGGCGGTAACATCCTCAGTTTTAGCGTCGGCGATGCTGTTTATGAACTTTTACCCAGGACATTCTGGATAGAACTGCAAACTCGCTTCGGTAATTTGTACTTTGTGCGCGAACAAGGCGAAGACCAAGCCATTCTGCAAGCTTTAGAATCTGTTAAAGGCTGTTTGCTCAAAGGTGGTTGCAATGTTGTTCCCGGACTACCACGAGAGCAATGGATTCTCACCTTGATTACCTCAGTTATTGGTGGGATAATTTGTGGATTTGCAGCTCAACCCCGTGAGAAAGGACAAGTTTTTGCTTGGCAATGGGCTTTAATTTTCTCACCTTTATGGGGGATCTTATTTATTGCCTTTGGTATTGGCCCAGTGGTGACACGTACAAGCGACTGGCTACCTCTAGTTCGCAATATCTCTGGCTTTATTATCGGTGTCTTGGTTGCCTACTTATCTCCTGTTTTCAGCCGACCTTCTTCTAGTAATGAGTTATAAGTGCTGAGTTAGGAGTTATGAGTTTTTAATTAACTCCTAACTCCTAACTCCTAAATCCCTGAAGCTGATAAGCTGAAAGCTAATATTTAAGAAGCTCAAGAAAAATGGAATGGCACGTAACTGATGCTCAAAGTTTAGCAATCATTGATAATGAAATTGAAAATCATGTCTTTTCACCCGCAGAATATGAGATTGTGCGGCGGGTAATATACTCTACAGCTGACTTTGAGTATAAGTCTTTGATTCGTTTCTCTGAGCGTGCCTTACAAGCAGGAGCAGCAGCATTAGCCGCACGTACCACGATTGTGGTAGATGTCCCGATGGTACAAGTAGGTATTGCATCTGAGATTCAAAACACCTTTGCTAATCCGGTGTATTGCAGTATGGAAACTCTGACACGCCCTCAAAAAGAAAAAACTCGGGCAGCATGGGGAATCGAAACCTTAGCAAAGCGTTATCCAGAGGGCATTTTTGTGATTGGTCAAGCACAAACAGCACTAACAGCACTAGTTGATTTAATTGAGGCTGAGGAAATTAGACCTGCTTTGATAATTGCGACTCCAGTAGGATTTGTCAATGTTGATGAAGCGAAAGGGCGTTTACAAGACTCCTTAGTGCCCCATATTACAATTGAGAGTCGCAAAGGTAATGCAGTTGTAGCAGCTGCGATCGTTGATGGATTGGTAGACTTGGCTTGGCAAGCTTATGGACAAGATGGAAATCGAGGGAGCTAGGAAAGTCAACTCTATTGTATTTTCTATTCAAAAGAGCATTCAAAATCACTGAATATTCTGATATTTTTGTTAAGTAGTCCTGAACAAGGAGCCTTTTCTTGTGGTAATTACAGGTTTCAACTTAAGTGCATACTTTGCAATTCCCTTAGTATTAAGCCTTTTGGCTAAGGGAGAAAATATAAAAGTATCTTTAGTTGAAAACGTCCATCAAGTATCTACTAACAAGGAAATGATCTTATCCAGTCGCCAGCTAATCAGCACGAAGACGACACCAAAAACATACTACGTTAGTGGTACTGGAAACGACACAAATAGCGGACTCTCTAATTCATCCCCCTTTAGAACAATTCAAAAGGCAGCAAATCTGACCAACCCTGGGGAAACCGTACTGATTATGAACGGAGTGTACAGGAATGCAAGCCCAAATGGGCAGGTAGTATCTATTACTCGCTCTGGAAAAGCAAACGCATGGATTAAGTTTAAAGCATATCCCGGCCATCGTCCGAAAATTAAGCACAATGGATGGAATGGAATTTTGATTCACAATGGAGCGTCATATATTGAGATAAATGGGCTTGAAGTCATAGGGAACAATGACAATGTAACCCTTGATTATGCAATGAGTCAGAAAACTAACAAACTAAACCCCCTGACCAATGGAAACTGCATCAACGTAGATGGACGAAAAAGTGGTCATACTCACCATATACGTATTGTCAACAACAAGGTACATAAGTGTGGGGGAGTAGGCATTGCAGCGATTCAATCAGACTACGTGACAATAGATAATAACGTGGTTTTCGATAATGCTTGGTACAGTCTTTATGGTTGCAGTGGTATTTCCATGTTGAGCAATTGGAATTTTGACAACAATCGGGGATACAAGATGTTTGTAACCAACAACAAGACCTATAACAATCGCATGTTCATCCCTTGGATTGCAGTCGGAAAGATTACAGATGGTAATGGCATTATTATCGATACATCAAGAAATAATCAAAATAACTCAAAGTTGGGTGCATATAAAGGACGCACTTTAGTTAAAAACAATCTTACATTTAATAATGGTGGTTCAGGTATTCATACATTTTTAAGCGATCATGTTGATATTGTAAATAATACTGCTGTTTTAAATAATCAAAGTCCCGAAATTAAAGATGGGCAAATATTTGCTAATGTATCATCTGATGTCAGGATTTTAAGGAACATTCTTTATGCTTATCCTGGCAAACCTGTTAATAGTAGTAATAAAAATAAAAACGTTATTTACGATTATAATATATACCTTAATAGTTCGAAGATAAGTATTAAGGGAACTCACGATATTGTTGCAGACTCACAGTTTTTAAAAAAGTATCCCACTTTAGAAAAAATATCTGGCAATTGGAAACGGCGGCTAGATAAACAAAATCCGCCTATGCAAACTTATGCAGAGCCTGATTTGCTAGGTTTTGCTTGTGGATCTGTTACCCATCGTTTAAAAGGGAAAATCATCAAAGTGGGATGCTCTCGTTAGCAAACTGATTAAATTATCCCACCTCCTCCAATAAATTTTCGATTGAAAGATTTAAAATTCAAAAAGGTTTAAACCCCCCGAATTTAAACGCGAGAATAAATTTAAAAATTATTTATTCAAGCCTTCGCATCAACGCTATGGGGTCAATCTAAAACCAAAATTGTTTGACTTCTTTTTCAATCTTCGTCTCTACGAGGGCGACGACGCGGTTTTTGTTGTTGGTCTTCACGCAAGCGACGACCGACTTCGTTAAAGAAATCCCGCCGCAGATAAGGATAATCACTAATCCACAGGTCACGACCGGGAATGTATATATCGCTGAATTGTTCAATACTGCTTAAATCTGCACGATTTGACAGCACTACCATTTCGGCAATTTGACCGCGAGTAATAACTTTGTGGGCAGGACGTAATGGCGCTACAAACTCAATGGTAAATCCTGTTTCATCACCTACCTCTAAGTTAATTTGTTTTTCTCGGTTTTCCACAATCACCAGTTCACCTTTGCTGTTGACTGTTTCTTGTTTCCCCATCAACTGGTCTGTGATCCACCAATCTAGGACTCGACCACGGAAAAAGCCGCCATACTTATAACGGCGGCATTGCAAATTCCGCATACTTGCTTGAAACACTGGATACCACAGCCAAAAAAAAGCGCTAACTACCCCCAGCACAAATACTATTGAAGCAAACTCAAGTTTAAAAATGACTGTCACAAGCAATAGAACAACTATGGCAACTACAGAAATTAACAGCCGTTGCAAAAAATTTGAAAACTTCCCCCAATAGTACTTGTACTGCAAACCAGTGGCAATTAGGGGGATAACTTGTTCAAATTTCTGGCGAGTCAGTGGTACTAACATGAGTGCTGAGTGATGAATGCTGAATAGTGTATTTAAAGTCTAAAGTATCTTTTCTAATCCATATACTAACGACTTTAGCGCTAAGACTTTGCGAATCGCTAGTAGCACTCCTGGCATATAGCAAGCGCGATCGCTTGTATCATGTCGTAAAGTATAAATCTGTCCTGCTGCGCCAAAAATAACTTCTTGATGAGCAATCAGTCCTGGCAAGCGCACGCTATGAATTCTAATCCCTTCATCTGCTATACTACCTCTCGCTCCTGGCAATTTCTCCGTTTCTTCTACAAGAGCAGGGTTAAAAGTTTTACCCAATTCTCCTAATAACTGTGCCGTTTGAATGGCAGTACCACTGGGAGCATCAGCTTTTTGATTGTGATGCAATTCGATAATTTCCACATGGTCAAAATATTTTGAGGCTGCGATCGCAGCTTGTTGCAACAGTACCATCCCAATGGAAAAATTAGGAATAATTAGACAACCAGTGCTGGCTTTGTCGGCAAAGTCTGCCAAATCTTGAATTTGTTCTGGACTTAACCCAGTGGTTCCAACTACTGGACGAATACCGTAAGCGATCGCACTACGGATATTGTCATAAACTGAATCGGGATGAGTAAAGTCTACAATTACCCCTGGAGGAGACTGTCTGTCGCCAGCTACATACCCTAACATTGGTTCCAATTGATTGGTAATTGGCACTTCCAGGGGTTCGCTTAAACCCGCTAATTCTCCAGCGTCTTTATCTTGATGTTCCAAACTGTGGTCAATTGCACCCACTAGGTTTAAGTCAGGCGCTTGTGCCACTGCCTTAATCACCTCACGGCCCATTTTACCAGCAGCACCGTTGACAATAACCGGGATAGGAGCTTGATTTGTCATAGGTCGAGAAATACTTTTTGAGCTAACAAAGGAATTGTAAAGACTTTGGTGATCTAGTAGCTAGCTTCTCAAATCTCTGGCTTAATTCCGACTACCTTGATTGATGCAGCTAATCCCTCAGTTTTCTAACTTTAAAGCAGATCGGTTCTCATTTTCATCCCACTTTCTTAGCCAATAACCCGTTTTATTTTGCCTATTGCGTTTACCGCATCTCTAAAAAAATCCTATACTCTGACTGATAAGTAGTTCTTTTAATAGCTATCAGAATTTTTTGTCAAGCCTAGTTGACTATTTGTAATATTTTTGTTAAATTTGTTTATATAACTTAGCAATAACTAAACTTAACTACCTAACTGGTATTAGCTAAGAAAAACAGATTTCGGTATCGCTATATCTCATCGACATTTAGACTTCTCCCATCTACCTCGGCTATCAAGTCGGGGTTTTTTGTGTTCTCAATTAGCTCCTTCTTTCTTTAGTAGTTACTCACCGTTCGCCTAATAGAGAATTAATTTGATGAGATAAAGGATATGTCAAGAAACACGCTTTCCCAAATGTCATCAAAAAAATTTTACAAGAAGCTACAGAAATTCTGTGCTAACACCGAGTCGAAGGGTTATTTGGTTTCGAGCATGAATGCTATTACGCGAACGGTGAGTTACTAACCTCGTTGAAAACCCTTTGCTGGCTTTGCTTGCCCTTTACTCTTTGGTTTAGATTTGTTAACTTCTCCTAAAGCTTCCTGAAATAAATTATGCAAATGTATGGGTACACTGGCAATATCTGGTAGCTCTGGCTCAATCGGTTTGTGGAATTCTTGCAAAAGCACATCCAAGTCGCTTTCAAGGTGAAATTCTGGACGTTGCAGAACTATTTGCAACACATTTTCTAATTGAGTTGGATATTGTTGCGCTAATCGATGCCAAATGAAGGCATTAATACTTTTATCTTCAAGATAGTAGCGAACTAGTTTTTCCGCCCCTTGAACACTTTGCCAGTCTTCTGCTGATAAGATTGCTTTTACCTTACTATATGTAGGTAAAAACATTTGTCCCCAACGGGGATGAGAAAGAGCCGTTACCTGTTCTGCTTTCTTGAGTTCGGCAGGTAAATCAACCTTTGGCATAACCATTTTGCTATTACCGCCTTTGCTGTTCAACACCTGAGAGACTACATTAGAATCAGCGCCAAACTCTTGTGCTGCTGCTTTGATTTCCTCGTCTCCAATGCCAGCTGCTTCTGCCACTTCCGCCAATGATTTGGAAGTATCAATTCCTGCTTCTGCGAAAGTTTTTTCAGTAATTATCTCTTGAAATTCTGCGATTTTCTTATTAAGATGGTATCCAGATAGGGTGATTTCATCAGTACCAAAAAAGTCTACAAACTGCTGATGATATTGTTCTACTGACTGCCAAGCTTCTTCTAGCAAGTCTGGAGCATCGCTGTAAAGATTACTTTTATAGTTTTCTTTGAAGTTGCCAATTGCTACAGCCAGTTTGGGTTTACCTAATTTACCCATTATTGTATAGGGCCCAGATAACATCCAATAGCTATCGGTAACAGGAGAAATGCGAGTTAGTAAAATTTCTCCTATTTTCAACCGAGATATTGCCTGTAATATTTGGGTATTGTTAGGCTTGACGACGTAGCATTTATCTGTTATCCAGTTCGTCAATTCAAAGCCATCAGGTAGGATGTTAGTAATGGCAAATAAACCAATAAAACTATGATGCCAGCTTTTGATCAGATTGCGATCGCTCTCTTCTAAATCTGGATGGCTTTCGATAAACAACTCTAATGGAGACTTATCACCGACTTTCCCAGCTGTTAGAAAGCTATCAATGATTAAGTCCTGCTGTGTACTATCGCCACTTCCACGGCGCAACTGTTCTGCTGCATAAGTTTCCAGTGCTTGTGCCAGTTCGCCTTCAGCATCAAGGACAAAATCAACTAAGGCTTGTTTTAATTCGTGCGATCGTTCTAATATGACATCCACAAGTTAATCTCTCGGTGCAACAGATGTAAATTATAGCGTTTGAGAGAATTACAGCATCTAGCAATAGCTAGATTTATGGTTTCCTGCACTTAGCAGATTTTACCCAACTCCTGGCTGGGAGCGAAAGAGGAATAACCCTATTTTGTGAGGTACACCCAAATATTTTTTTCCAAGCTTTAGTAGCTTAGATAACGTATCTCACCATTGTCGAGAACTGCTATCAGGTTTTAACCCACTTTCATGAAAGAGAGATTATCCCTTTTAATCTTGTCTTCACGTATAACCGTTTTTACGTAAAATTTTTATACAAACATATATGATCAGTATATTTTAAAGTGTGTAATTATTGAGAAAGTGAGGTAAGTGTACCTAACTCGGTAAAATTAAGACAAAAGCTCCCAGTGAATGGGCTACGGTTTAGCTTCTTTAACAAACTAGATATTATTGAGATGCCCGAAAGCTAATGACTGAAGCGATCCAAATCGGTAATCGTACAATCACAGCGAGTGAGCTGATTTCCTTGCTAGGAAATTACCAAATGCTGCCACAGTTGCAGAGAGAATTGATCATCGATGAGGCCATAGAGCAAAATTCACGCTCCGAGAAGATAGCAATAGAGTGTACACCTGAGGAAATAGCCCAAGCCAAACAGCAGTTTTACGTTGAAAAGCAGTTCAAAAATGAAGAAGACATCCAGGCTTGGATGGCACATCAAGGGCTGACTACCGAACAGCTAGAAATTATTACAACTCGTAAGCTTAAAATTGAAAAATTCAAGCAGGCCACTTGGGGTAATAAACTGGAATCCTACTTTTTTCAGTCCAAGGCAAAACTAGACAAAGTAATTTATTCCCTACTGCGAACCCAGGATGTGGGAATTGCCCAAGAACTTTACTTCCGAATTCAGGCAAAAGAAAACTCTTTTGCTGACTTGGCGCGTGAATATTCGCTTGGCCCAGAAGCCCAAACTGGCGGCTTAGTAGGTCCGATTGAACTGAATGCACTACATCCGGTAATGGTGCAAATGCTATCTAGCAGTCAACCAGGCCAGATATTGCCCCCTACCCGCATCGCGGAGTGGTTCGTGATTTTGCGGCTGGAAAAATTTATCCCCGCACAACTAGATGAATTTATGAAAGTCCGACTACTGAATGAACTCTTTGAAACCTGGTTACAAGAACAGCAAAAGCGAATCATGTCTGCACCACAAGGGGAGAAGGGCATAGGAGGACAGGGAGAGGGCGATAAAGCTTAACGAATCTGAGTATGGCATTGATTCTCAACCTCCCATACTTGGCTTACATAATTCTGACGACGAAGCGGAGCTACTACGAGGCACTGTCTGTTGAGTACTTACGTTAAAAGTGCGAGGAGATAAGGGCTAGTTAATATGATTGCTGCTTGTTGTAATGTGAAGTTATTCGCTCCGTTTACTTCTTTTTACTATAGTAGTTACAGATGATGCCATATTGCATCAAGGTGGACGTATTCAAGAATTAATTGAAGCGGCAGACTGTCACTTGAAATACTTGCTATCCTATTCACCTGATCAAAACACAAAATTGAGCGATGTTGTTCATGGTTGAAGATTCGAATTTGTAAACAACTAATTCAATTTGAATGAATGTATAGAAGATGTTCTCCGCATAACGTTCTACTTGCGTTGGCAGTTGCTATGACTTCCTGAAAAAAGAAAAGCCTTCTCAATTAATGTTGAGAAGGCTTTTCTGAATAATATCCCTGGCACCGAGCTATTTTTGCGTAGGGCGACCCCTAAACTATCGTTGCCGCAACAGCGTTTCACGTC